>JAGGVN010000073.1 GCA_021158005.1 Candidatus Aerophobota bacterium
GGATAATTGCACACCTCTTTTGTTTATTTGTTTTATATTGGAAGAAATTCCACTTCTTTTTAATTTAAAACGACTGCCGCCGAAAGTATTAGTTAATATAATATCAGCTCCTGCCTCTTTATAAGCTTTAGCGATTGCCCTGACATCATCAGGGCGATTTAAATTCCAAAGTTCTGGACATTCGCCAAGCATAAGTCCTCTCTTTATCATTTCTGTCCCCCAGGCTCCATCAAGAACCAGGACCCCTTTAGAAAGTAACCTCTCCTTCCAATCTCTTTTTATTTCGTTTCTCCTTAAATAATTTCAAACTCTATGTTATTTTTCTTCAGAGCATATCTAATTTCTCTTAAGTAATTTCCATAAGATACCATCCAGTGGAATCCTCTCATTTCTCTTAATAATTTTTGCCAATCACCTTCTATCTCAATATCCATCTGAGAACGGCATATAGGAAAAAATGGAATATCTATAATTTTACTCTTAAACCCAATCCATTTTTTTCCATTAAAGGCAGGATTTATAACAGTAATTTCCTCTCCTTTTTTAAACTCCACTTTTGGTGCTGCTCCATAATCAGATTCAAAGTGAGTAACTATTTCTGCTGGCTCATAGTTTTTACCGTCCATCTTTCTCGGTGCTGTGCAATGAGCAAGTGTTACTATTCCATTGTGAGGAGTTGTTGGGTCGTTAAGAAATACAGGTTTACCTGAAATATAATGAAGAAGAATACCTGATGGAATAACTACAAAATCAGATTCACAAAAAGCAAGATATCCTTCATCATTAAGTAGACTTAATGGAAGACAAGCAGTTGTCTCTGCTAAAGGGATAATAGTTCCCATACACTCATTTATTGTTATTGCATCAGAATGGAATTCATTTAGCAAATCCTTGAAGATTTTATAAAGAATAAAAGAATTTATTACAAAATTTTTATCTGTCTTTAGAGTAATATTTTTTTGTTTAAGGTAATTTTCTGCTTCCCTCTTTGCTTCATTTAATATATTTTTGTCATTTTTTTCTTTTCTTATTTTTTCTCCTAACTCTGAGTAAGGATAATCTACTATCTTAAGTTTCCATTTTTTTCTTGCTAAATAAGAAGCATCTGGGGTTCCCCAGCCAGAAGGTCCTCCTACAGCAATTATTTTCTTTCCAATTGTATTTTTTAGTCCATAAAGGGATTTTAATCTCCATAAAACTTCATCATAATTATCAATAACTATATCATCTATGCTCACATTCTTTCTGGAAATTTCATCAGTGTGTTTACGAAGAAATCTTGGATGGAGAATTTCATACCAGAGATAAATAGGACCCGATCTATGTCTTATGAAAAAAATAACTGGTTTATCATAAGAAGTTAATTTCTCTAATAAATTTACTCCTCCACCAGCAGCATAAATCAATAGGACATCTGAAGAATTAATTTCTTCGTTATTTACCTTATCTTTAACAGGGGTTAAAGGCAAAATTTTGTAGGGAAATTCTATTTTAGATGATAATTTATTTAATTCTTCATTAATCCTATTTATTTCTTCACTTAAATCTTTTTTTGTTTGTATGCCTCCCCACCCACGCCAGCTTACCGCCTCTTTCCTCTCAGGGATTGCATAAGTAAGAAATGGCTTTACTTTTAACTCTTTCATTTTTTACTCCTTATTTTATTTATCTTTCTCTATCACTTCAAATCCAAGAAGCTTAGCAAGGTCTTTGAATTCTTGCCTATAATTACCAAAAAAGGCTACTCTGTGAACACCAAATGTTTGCCAGTCAACCCTCTTAAGGAGTTTTTTAGCATCTACTTCAATAGCTAATTTTGTCCTGCAGAGTATATCCTCAAATCCTGGAAACAATTTATCACCAGAAACAGTTTTTCCTGTAAATAATGACATTTTTTTATCATGGACACTGAACTTAGCAACTGTAACAACTTCATTAGATGGCAAATTTACCTGCACACATGCTCCACCTTTTTCCTGTTCTTCAACAGGGTATTGAGGTAAGTTTCTTATTACATACGGAACTTTTCTATCATCTCCATATGGATTAAATGGACATTCACAGTGGCCAATAAAAACAATATTGTTATCTTCATCTATTACATAATCGCCATTAAACCCAGTGCTTTTGGTTATAAACAGTCCAAACTGTTGAGTAATTAAACTGTCTACTAGTGTTTCAGAAGTAGCAACTATCCCATCTGTGCAAAATTGTGAAGATGGTAAACCCTGAGAAGGAATAGGTCCATCTTTATAGTTCATAAATATACCATATCCTTCAGTAGTTATGGCATTAGCGTCATATTCTTTCATCATCTCTTTCATAGCAAGATATAATTTTGCCGATTTTTCTATCTCCTTTTCATTTGTTCCTTTAACACCTTCTGCTTTTTCAATCCATTTTTTTGTGATTTCCTTTGATAATTTTGAGTCAGCAGATTTCATCCTTTTAACCATTTCTTCCTGAGGACGAACAATAATCTTCACTCCCATTTCTGAAAGATTTTTAATATATTTTTCTTCATACTTTTGTCTTCCTTCCTTCTTTACCTGTAACTCTGTGGGTTCATATTCTCCTAAAATTGGTTTATCTGTAATTATCAATATTCTTAACCCTTTTATTTTTGCTATTGATTGAATTAATTTAATTCCTTTTGAAATTTTTTTCAATCTATTTTTAAATACCGGTGCAGATATATCGGGAATTATGGGTAAACAGGCAGTTAATACCTTGTACTCTTTATATGAATTGTAAGGATACTGCCACCTTCCCCAGAGAGGGTGTACAGCTATAATAGGCAAATTAAGAGATAACAACTCATCTGGTAAATGCCCAAAATAAAGCACTCCATCTAAATCTTCTTTTTGCCCCTGAATATTACCTATTGTATATTCAAGATTTTCTGGTTCAGTTTTTCCTAAAAACTCCACTCCTGTGCATAGTTTCTTTATTTCCTGTAATATCTCTTCATTGGTGAACACTTTTTCATCAGGATGGTGTAGAGAATACGTCTGAGAACTGGGTTGAGTCCCTTTAATAGAGAATATCACATAAATCTTTGTATCTTTTTTCATTTTTTCCCTCCTTGTATTTTCTTTTATTTTAACTCCTCCTTATTTATCTTCCTCTAAAATGCCTTCAATATCAAGATATATTTTTTGCAGTTCTTTCTTCATCTTTTCTTCCGCCGGCCACATTCCTCTCTTGATAGCTTCCAATAAACGCTCAGTAATATTCTGAAGAGCATAAGGGTTAACTTTCTTAAACCATTCTTGCATATTTTTATCCAGCGCGTATTTTTTAGCCAGCTCCTCATACATCCAGTCTTCTAAAACCTCAGCAGTAGCATCCCAGCCAAATGCTATATCTACCATTCGAGAAATATCCCCCGCTCCTTTGTAACCATGTCTTTGCATACTCTTAATCCACCTGGGATTAAGAA
>JAGGVN010000118.1 GCA_021158005.1 Candidatus Aerophobota bacterium
CATCAACGATGTATTTGTGCAACTTTATTTTCCTTTTTAAAAAATAAATTAAATTTAAATTATTGATTTCCTAAAATTTTTATAATTTAATGCAATAAGAAAATAAAAAGCCTATTGATCCTCTTTTTTTCGTGTAATATCGCAGAACTCGGAAAAACCTATTTATTCAATTTCTTCGCAGTTGTAGATACTACTTGTGGCACAAACAGCCAGTATTCTATAAAAATATAAAATTTTTTCACTTATCAGAAAAGTTTTTAGTAATAGTAAATTGGTCAATGACTTTTCCCTGTAAAGGACAATACTTTCGAGTGTCATCAATAGAAATAACACTATATGCACGGAAATAAAGGTTGTTTTTCTTTACTTCTATCATACAAAAATTATATAATAAAGGACGGTAAATATCTATATTGGGCCAATTTACCATGATATCCTTATCAGAAAGAGGTGCTCCTCCTCCCCCCGTGATAACATAATAGATATGGCGGTTAGGATCTAACGAATGACCTCTCTCGTAATCATGAACATGTCCGCTAAAGCAAATATCTACTTTATTTTTTTCAATCAGAGGAACAATATATTTACGTATTCTGTAATCTCCACCCCAGTGCTTACTATAGGGCGGATGATGAAAGAACACAAAGCAAAAAGTAGCTTCTTTACAGGCGTCAGATAGTAAGTCTTTAGTTAACCACTCATACTGATCACTCCCAGGATTGTATGGTTGATTACTATCTAAAACAATAAAATGGGAGTTACCATAATTAAATGAGAAATAGTGTTCATTACCGGGTTGACAGACAAAATCATTAAACCAGTGTGATTCTTCTTCATGATTACCAATAGCAATATAAGTAGGAGTATATGTAGCAAGATCTCTTATGGGCGTAAAATATTCTTTACCCCACCTCTTATATTCGCTACCCTTTGATACAACATCCCCGGTACTAATCACAAGATCAGGTCGCAAGACAGAAATACAATCTACCAGATATTTTGGCATATCAGAAGATGTCGGAGTCCTATTATCCCCCCATACAGCAAACCTAAAGGGTGTTTGTTTATTCGGCGCTGTTTTAAATAAATAGTCATTACTCATCAAAGAGTTTGATGATACTCTATAGTGATATACAGTCTCAGTATCAAGACCGGATATCTTAATCTCATGAATGGTTACTGGTGTAGGATCATACACATATTGGCCATAAGAATTGGTGAGTCCATAATCTACTCGGGAATCTGCTGGCTTATTAGTTTCCCACATTATCACAATTCCATGTTGAGTTACATTTTGCAAATAGGGACCTTTTTTAAAAAATCTTGGTAATATCTGTTTTGTCTTCTTTAACCCGGGTAATTTTTCACCCATAACCTCTTGCTGGGTAAAGAAATTAGAACCATACATAGAAAAAATGAACAACACTGCGACAGCAAAAAGTACTTTTTTATTTTTCTTCATAGTAATAGTTCTTTTTTTAATCGGAGCCATTCATAGATTTGATTTTATCTTTTCAAACCACTCAAGGCGACACCTTCTATAAATTTCCTCTGGACAAAAAGAAAAGCTACTATAAGAGGAATACTGCTAAAGGTACATGCAGCCATGAGATGAGACCATTCAGTCGTCCATTCACTCTGGAAAACAGCAAGTCCTACCTGGACTACTCGCATCTCATCTTTATTAGTTACTACCAATGGCCAAAGAAAATCATTCCACTGTCCCATAAATGCAAATAATCCCACTGTAAGAAGAGCTGGAGTAGATAAAGGTAACACAATCTCAAAAAGATACCGAAAAGAGCTGCAACCGTCAATAATGGCTGCATCTTCCAACTCCTTAGGAATAGTGAGAAAGAATTGACGAAGTAAGAAGACCCCGAAAGCAGAACATAGAAAAGGTGCAATTAGTGCATAGTAAGTATCTAACCAACCAAAATTTTTTATAATTACATAATTAGGAATCATTGTAGCTTGAGGAGGAATCATAAGTGTCCCTAAAAATATATAGAATAAGATTTGAGATCCTCGAAATTTCTTTGTAAAGGCATAAGCAGCTAAAGAACCCAAGAATACTTGACTGAAGGCAGGAATTATTGAAGCTATAACAGAATTGAGAAAATAACGTGGCCAAATAGCAGCATTCCATGCCTCGATATAGTTTTGCCACAAAAAAGTTTTAGGTATTAAATCAGGAGGGAACATAAACACTTCCTTTTTACCCTTCAATGAAGTCAACACCATCCATAAATAAGGATAATTAACTATAATTACCAGAAATGTTAAAATCGGGTAAAATATGAACCCTTTCATTAAAGTTTTTTCTTTTCCGGTCATTTTTTCTTCTTTGACTTTAATTATTGATAATGGACTCTTTTCTCGGCAAATTTAAACTGAAGTAGTGTAAATGCCAAAATAAGAATAAATACAACGTAAGCTATGCTGGCAGCATAACCCATCCGAAAATAGTGAAAAGCGGTCTCCCAGAGGTAGTAAACGAGCACATTTGTGCTTTTAGCCGGTCCTCCTCTAGTCATAACAAAAACAGATACAACTACTCGAAAAGCAGATATTACCTGTAAAACTACAACAAAGAAAGTAGTAGGAGAAAGAAGAGG
>JAGGVN010000005.1 GCA_021158005.1 Candidatus Aerophobota bacterium
CCTCTCTTGTCAAGCCGAAGGGTCTAGACATCGCAGTCAGCTACCCTTGCATTCTTATAGTTAACGCGGTTGTTCACCGGGGCTTCGGTTTGGACCTTGCAGCCCGCCCCTTAACCTTCCGGCACTGAACAGACTTCGGTCCCTATACATCCTCTTACGAGTTAGCAGAGACCTGTGTTTTTAGTAAACAGTCCCTTGGGCCTCTTTGTTGCAACTCCTTCGCGCTTCTTATGCCGCAAAGCGGCATAATACAACACTAATGGAGCACCCCTTCTCCCTAAGTTACGGGGCTAATTTGCCGAGTTCCTTAACGAGGGTTTTCTCGCTCGCCTTAGCGCGTTTACGCCAGTCTACCTGTGTCGGTTTGCGGTACGGTCACCTGAATACATTGCTTAGAAGTTTTTCTTGGTAGATGGAATCAGCCACTTCGTTCTATAAAAAGAACCCCTCATCACAGCTCGAGATTTGAACCTTCCCGGATTTGCCTGGGAAGATCTCTTACTGCTTGAACCTGGTAATTCAGCACCAGGCAGGCCTATCCTTCTACGTCACTCCATCGCTTAGCATTATTCAGGTGGTGCCGGAATTTTCTACCCGGCTGCCCATCGCCTACGCAAATATGCCTCAGCTTAGGTCCGACTTACCCTGGGCGGATTATCCTTCCCCAGGAAACCTTAGACTTTCGGCGCAAGGTTTTCTCTACCTTGTCTCGTTACTCATGCCGGCATCATCTCTTCTACGTCGTCCAGGTACCTTTCGGTTCCCCTTCACTCTACCGTAGAATGCTCCCCTACCGAGTAAGACTTCGCCTTGTAGTTATTAATAATTAGTTCTTAGAAAAATCTAAAAACTAATAATCTCTAACTACAAGATGTCTTACTCCCGCAGTTTCGGTAGTAGACTTAAGCCTCGTTGAATTTTCGGCGCAAGATCACTCACCCAGTGAGCTGTTACGCACTCTTTAAAGGATAGCTGCCTCTAAGCTCACCTCCTGGCTATCTAAGTAATCTCACATCCTTCCCCACTTAGTCTACATTAGAGACCTTAACTGGCGGTCTGGGCTGTTTCCCTCTCGACTATGAAGCTTATCCCCCATAGTCTGACTCCTCAGCTTAAGACAGCAGTATTCGGAGTTTGGTTGAATAAAGAGATCCAGAGGACCTCTTTATCATTCAGTGCTCTACCCCTGCTATCTATACTGAAGGCTAGCCCTAAAGCTATTTCGGGGAGAACCAGCTATCTCCAGGTTTGATTGGCCTTTCACCCCTACCCAAAGCTCATCGCCTAACTTTTCAACGTTAGTGCGTGCGGGCCTCCATACACGGTTAAGTGTACTTCACCCTGGCCTTGGGTAGATCACCTGGTTTCGGGTCTACTTAAAGTAACTCTACGCCCTTTTAAGACTCGCTTTCGCTACGGCTCCGAGAGTAACCTCTCTTAACCTCGCTACTTTAAGTAACTCACCGGCCCATTATGCAAAAGGTACACGGTCGCACAGTTGATAGAGTAGATTCTATCAACTTGTGTTCCCATTGCTTGTAGGAGTAAGATTTCAAGTTCTATTTCACTAGCCTTTCGGCTTTCTTTTCACCTTTCCCTCACGGTACTTGTTCACTATCGGTCACTAGAGAATATTTAGTCTTAGGAGGTGATCCTCCTGGCTTCCCACCGGATTTCCCGTGTCCGATGGTACTCAAGTTTGATACCGAAAGAATCTATCTTTTTTCGAATACGGGGCTATTACCCTCTCTGGCTAGTCTTTCCAAATCTATTCTTCTAAAAGATAGATTCAATCTGCCTCACTGTGGATATTGGCATTTATCAAACTTGCAACCCCTGATAGACAACGCCCACAGGCTTTTGCATCTATCAGGTTTGGACTCTTCCCTTTTCGCTCGCCACTACTAAGGGAATCGCTATTGCTTTCTTTTCCTCAGGGTACTAAGATGTTTCAGTTCCCCTGGTTTGCCCTTACATCCTATGGATTCAGATGTAAGTAGTGCAGCATTACCTGCACTGGGTTACCCCATTCGGAGATCCCCGGATCAAAGCCTGTTTGGCGGCTCCCCGAGGCTTATCGCAGCCTACCACGTCCTTCATCGCTTTCTAGTGCCTAGGTATCCATCTTACTCCCTTAATAGTTTAACAACAGAACAGATAACCTATCACTATGCAGTTGTCAAAGAACAAAAAATTTCCCAGGTGGAGATGAGCAGATTCGAACTGCCGACCTCCGCCTTGCAAGAGCGGCGCTCTCCCAGCTGAGCTACATCCCCAGTGGGCCTTCCTGGAGTTGAACCAGGGACCTTACCCTTATCAGGGGTACGCTCTAACCGGCTGAGCTAAAGGCCCATTTTCTACACGAAAAGGTAGAGTAGATGGATGGTATAGTAGTCTTTTCTATCCCTTGAAAGGAGGTGATCCAGCCACACCTTCCGGTACGGCTGCCTTGTTACGACTTCATCCCCCTTACCAAGCATACCTTAAATACTTTTTCCCTTTACAGGTAATTTTAGTATTTTCGGGTACACTCGACTCGGGTGGTGTGACGGGCGGTGTGTACAAGGGCTGAGAACGTATTCACCGTGGCCTGCTGATCCACGATTACTAGCAATTCCTCCTTCATGTAGGCGAATTGCAGCCTACAATCCGAACTGGGGCTAGATTTGGAGATTTGCTCAGGATCGCTCCTTTGCTTCTCTTTGTTCTAGCCATTGTAGGACGTGTGTAGCCCAGGACATAAGGGGCGTGATGACTTGACGTCATCCCCACCTTCCTCCGCTTTAAGGCGGCAGTCTCCTTAGAGTACCCGGCTTTACCCGCTGGCAACTAAGGACAAGGGTTGCGCTCGTTGAGGGACTTAACCCGACACCTCACGGCACGAGCTGACGACAGCCATGCACCACCTGTGCTAGCTTCTGAAGCATAAGCTCCAGATCGCTCACCTTTCGGATCGCTACTACTAGCATGTCAAGCCCTGGTAAGGTTCTTCGCTTTGCGTCGAATTGAACCACGTGCTCCACTGCTTGTTCAGCCCCCCGTCAATTCCTTTGAGTTTCAGCCTTGCGGCCGTACTCCCCAGGCGGAGTACTTAACGCGTTAGCTTCAGCACAGAGGGTAATGCTCCCCCTACACTTAGTACTCATCGTTTACAGCTAGGACTACCGGGGTCTCTAATCCCGATCGCTCCCCTAGCTTTCGTGCTTGAGCGTCAGAGGCAAACTAGGGAACCGCCTTCGCTACTGGCGTTCCTCTGGATATCTACGCATTTCACCGCTACTCCCAGAGTTCCATTCCCCCCTTTTGCTCTCTAGTTATATAGTATCAAAGGCAGTTCTTACTTTGAGAGTAAGGATTTCACCTTTGACTTATATAACCGCCTACGCACGCTTTACGCCCAGTAAATCCGAATAACGCTCGCTCCCTACGTATTACCGCGGCTGCTGGCACGTAGTTGGCCGGAGCTTCCTCTGGAGGTACCGTCAGTCAATCTTAAGATTGACCCTCGTCCCTCCTGACAGGACTTTACAACCCGAAGGCCTTCATCGTCCACGTGGCGTCGCTCCGTCAGGCTTTCGCCCATTGCGGAATATTCCCTACTGCTGCCTCCCGTAGGAGTCTGGGCCGTATCTCAGTCCCAGTGTGGCCGTACACCCTCTCAGGCCGGCTACCCATCTTCGCCTTGGTAGGCTTTTACCCTACCAACTAGCTAATGGGACGCGGACCCATCCTTGAGCGAAAGACATAAGTCTATCTTTGGCTACAAGACTTGTGCCTTGTAGCATTATTTGGTATTAGCATTCCTTTCGAAATGTTATCCCAATCTCAAGGGTAGGTTATCCACGTGTTACTCACCCGTTCGCCGCTAAAGTCAGTAGAAGAGAATAGACAGTTGGTAGAAACTACCTTCTGTATTCTTCTCTTCGACTGACTTCCGCTCGACTTGCATGTATAAGGCACGCCACCAGCGTTTATTCTGAGCCAGGATCAAACTCTCCAGAAAAACTTATTTTCTTTTAAAACCATCTACTCTACCTAATTCTCAAAGAGCAATAATCTACCAATTTTCACTAATAATTATATAGTATAAATTTTTTCTGTCAAGGTCTTTTTTAATTTCTTTAATTTCTCCAAATTCTCAAATTAATTAGCCTGCATCTAGAGAATGGGAGAGGAAGATAAATTTTCTCTCTCATTAGGAATTTTTTCACTAGATAGAGATATATTTCTTCTTTATCCTCTCTATTCTTATTCTTCTCCAATCAAGTTTAATCCTTGAAGAGTAAGATCAGGATTTACCTGTTTTATCTCTTTACACTCTTTTCCCAGTAATTCTCCTAATCCGCCCGTGGCTATTACTTCTATCTCTTCTTCTTTTATTTCTTCTTTTACTCTTTTTAGTATCTCTCTTACTCCTCCGAGAGAATAATAAAAGATTCCTGAGGTTAAATTTTCTTCTGTATTTTTTCCTATAACCCTATTTGGTTTTTTAAAATCTATTGAAAAAAGTTTTTCTGTTTTTTCAGATAAACTTTCCAAAGAAGAGATAATCCCCGGAGCAATTACTCCTCCTAAATATTCCCCTTTCTTAGAAATTACATCAAAAGTAGTAGCTGTGCCAAAATCTATTATTATAGCAGGTAATTTATAGAGTTTACAAGCAGCTACTATATTGGCTATACGGTCTGCTCCTAATTTTCGAGGATTATGGCAAAGAAAAGGAATCTTTACAATGTCAGAAGAGACCTCTATAGGAACTAATTTGAAATACTTTTTAATAGAGGTTTTTATAGAAGTAGAAACTGAAGATACTACGGAGGCAATAATTACTTTATTTATTATAGATTCTTTTTCCACTCTATTTATCCAGATAGAAAGTAATATTCCCCATTCATCAATTCCCTTAGGAGGATGAGAAGAAAATTCACTCTTTGAAAGAAGTTCTTTTTCTTTAAATAATCCTATCTTTATCGCCGTATTACCAACGTCTATTACTAAATTCATTTACGATAAATCCTTTTTCTGGAGAAATTCTTTTTTGTAATCCACTTTCTAAGCGCAAAATAAGATTTCCCTCTTCATCAATGCCTTGAACTTGACCGTTAAGCTCCTCATTTTCATTCCGTAATTTTACCTGTTCTCCCATTAAAGAGGAAAAAAGATAGATTTCTTCTAAGAAAGAGGGAAAATCTTTCTGGAAGGAAGAATATAAGTCCTCTAATTTTTCGAACAGAGTTAAAAGAAAATCTTTTAGCGAAATAGAGTGTCCTAATTCTTTTTTTAAGGAAGTAGCTGTTAAGGAAAGAGGAAAAGGAAATTCTTCTATGTTTAAGTTAACCCCTATTCCCATAATTACGAAGCATACTTTGTTATTCTCTCTTCTTGCCTCTAAGAGAACTCCTCCTATCTTTCTTTTTTCTATTACGGCATCATTGGGCCAGCGTATTTTTGAAGGAAGTGAAGGAGCTATTTCCCTAATACTTTTTACTATTCCTATCGCTCCCATTAAACTTAACTTAGAGAGATATGAAGAGGAGAAAAGGGGACGAAGAATAACCGATAGATATAATCCTCCTTTAGGAGAAAACCAATAGTGTCCTGCTCTTCCTTTCCCCTTTGTCTGCTCCTCAGCTATTATTACTGTTCCCTCAGGTGCTCCTTCTTTTGCAAGTGAAGAAGCAATTTTCATTGTGGATTCCACAGAAGAAAATCGATAAATTCTCTTACACAGAGATATTCCTTTTTTGGTAATAATCATTTCTATCCCCTTAACCGAGTAATTCTTCTACTCTCCTTTTATCTTTTTCTATTCTTTTAACTAAACAGAAAGAAGAAGGAAATTTTTCTATTTCTCTAATTTTTTTTATCAATTCTATTTTTAAATTCTTTCCATAAATATTTTTCTGAAAATTGATAATATGAACCTCAACTCCAAAAGATTTGTCTCCAAAAGTAGGTTTTTCACCTATATTTACTATTCCCTTATAAATCTTTTTTCCTATAAAAACTCGCCCGGCATACACTCCTGAAATTGGTAAAAGCTTCGCCCGATGGGGTTTTATATTAGCTGTAGGATAACCTAAGGAATAGCCTCTTCCTTCTCCTCGGATTACTTTTCCTATAAGAGTAGGAGAACGGTTGAGCCACCGGGTTACTTCTTCTATTTTTCCTTCTGATAACCATGTTCTTAATAGAGAACTACTGATTTTTCTTCCTTCTTTCTTTAAAAGAGGAACGACTTCAAGTTTATATCCAAGTTCACTCTCTTTCTCTTTAAGCCAGAAGATATTTCCCTCTCGGTCTTTGCCAAAGACAAAATCTTCCCCTACTATAATTTTTTTTATTTTTAGACCCTGGTTTAATTTCTTTATAAAGGAGTAAGGTGAAAGCGAAGCAATCCGTCTTGTAAAAGAAAGCAGGATAATTAACTCTATCCCCGCTTTTTCTAAGATTTCCTTTTTTTCTTCCCAGGTAGTTAAAAGAGGTAAGGGATGATGAAAAAGATACGAGAAAGAAGAAGGATCGAAAGTCACCAGAGCACTCTTTCCTCCGAGAAGCTCTGCTTCTTTCTTTAACTTCTCAATAATTTTTTGATGTCCCTGGTGGATACCATCATAAAAACCTATAGTAAGGACAACCTTTTCCTTCTTCTCCCTTGCTTGGGGGAACCCATACCAAATTTCCATTTTAAACTAAAACTCTAAGATGTCTGAAGCCTATTTTATTCTTAGAAAAGTGAGTAGCACTTTGAAGACTTATCCCTACGGATAGTAGCTCTCCCTTTTCATTACATAGACGCACTCGATCCCCTTTCTCTAAATCTGGAGGTAGATTCTCAATATGAGGTAAATAAAGAGGTTTACCCCATTTTACTAATTTTTCTGCTCCTTTCTTTACATAAACTAACGGGAAATGAGGTAAGCTTTCTTTAAGAGAAAAAAGATAATCTTTTATTTCTTTTTCGTCTATCCTGATTATGTCTTTCATTTTTAAAGCTTTTTTTAGACTAAAAGGACCAATTTGAATTCGTTGAAGAAAAGATTGATAAGCTCCGTAGCCAGAAACTCTTCCTATATCTCTGCATAAACTCCGAACATAAGTTCCTTTAGAGCATCTTAGCTGAAATTCTGCTCGAGGGTGAAGACCGGGAGAAAACTTACACAGCTTCAGTTTATAAATATAAACTTTCCGTTCAGGAACTCTAACCTTCAATCCTTTTCTGGCTAATTTATATAATCGTTCTCCTTTCCAGTGAACTGCTGAGAACATTGGAGGAATCTGACTTATTTCTCCCTGAAAAGAAGAAAAAATCTTCTCTACCTCTTCCTTTTTCAAATTGGAGGCATCTTTTTCTTCTATTATTTCTCCTTCTTTATCTAAGGTATTAGTAAGAATACCAAAGGTTATTTCCCCTTTATAAACTTTATCCAGTTCCTGGAGAAACTGAACTAATTTTGTAGCTTTTCCTATACATATTAGAAGAAGGCCAGTAGCTACCGGATCTAATGTTCCGGTATGCCCAATTTTTTCAAGCTTCAGGTTTCTTTTTAAGTTTTTAATAATATCAGAAGAAGTCATTCCTTCCGGTTTATCAATCAGCAAGAGCCCGTTCATTTTCACTTAAAAAATTTCTTCTTTTGAAGCTATCAGGTAAACTTCTTTCTCCTTTTCTACAAAATTAATAATTTTAGAAAAACTCTGGTGAATACGGATATTTCCATTGGCAACCATTCCTACTCCTAAGAGTGTTCTTTGCCATAGGTCCTGATAATCTATTTCGGAAATAGAAATATTAAAATTATTTCTTAAACGAGTAATTAAACTTTTTGTAATTCGACGTTTATCTTTTAAAGAACTGCTTGTCGGTATATAAATATCTAACTTCAAAATTCCGATAATCATTTTTGTTTTGTTTCATAAGCTTCAATTATATCCTCTTTTTTTATTTCTGTGAATCCTTTTATTTTTATTCCACACTCTAATCCCGAGATAACCTCTTTTACATCTTTTTGAAAGTGTTTAAGACTCCCGATACTCCCCTCTCCAATTATTTTTTCCTCTCGAATAATTTTCACTCTGTTCCCTTTAACTATTCTGCCTTCCTCTACATAGGCACCGGCTATTATTCCTACCTGAGGAATCTTAAATATCTCCCTTACTCTCGCCTTTCCTACTAATACTTCTTCAAGTTCAGGTTCTACAAAACCCTGAAGAATTCTTTCAATGTTTTCTACAACTTCGTAGATAATTCGATATCTTCTTATTTCCACTCTTTCCTTTTTAGCCAAATCGTTATTCTCCGGGCTTATTCCTGCGTTAAAACCAATAATTAAAGATTTAGAAGCGGCTGCTAAGAAAATGTCAGATTTTTTAATCTCTCCTACGCCTCCATGAATAATGTTTATCTTTTGTCCTTTTTTTTCAAAGTTTTTCAATACATCCAGGAGAGCTTTTAAAGAACCTTGAGTATCAGTTTTAATAATAACATTTAAGACTCTTTCTTTCTTTTCTTCTTTCTTTCCCAGGAGAATTTCCAGATTTGTTTCTCTTCTGGGAGTTTTTTCTCTTCCTTTTTCAATGAACTTCTCTACTGATAAACGAGCTTCCTTTTCACTGGATACTCTTTTAAATATTTCTCCAGGTGTTCCTATGCTAGATAATCCCAAAACTCTTACGGGAGTAGAGGGTCCTGCTTCCTTTAGCATCTCACCTTTCCAATTAATTAAGGACCTTACTTTTCCATAAGTAGTTTTTCCTGCGATAATATCTCCTCTCCGTAAAGTTCCTTTTTTTACCAGGAGAGTAGATAAAGGTCCCTTTTTTCTGTCTATCTCGGCTTCTATTACTACTGCTTCCAGTTCTCCCTCAGGGTCTGCTTTTAACTCCAGCATCTCCGCCTCCAGGAGAACCATTTCTAATAATTCGTTTATTCCCTGACGGGTTAAGGCAGACACTTCCACGCAGATAGTTTCTCCTCCCCATTCTTCCGGAGTAAGGTCATATTTAGTGAGTTGTTTTTTAACCCGTTCAACATTTGCTTCCTTTTTATCTATTTTGTTTATAGCTACTAATATGGGAACTTTTGCTGCCCGGGCATGATTGATAGCTTCTACTGTCTGAGGCATAATTCCATCGTCAGCGGCGATTACTAAAATGACTATATCGGTCACCTGGGCTCCCTGAGCTCTCATAGCGGAAAAGGCCTCATGACCGGGTGTATCAATAAAGACGATTCTCTTGCCTTGAAATTTTATTTCTGAGGCACCAATATGTTGTGTTATTCCTCCTATTTCTTGCTGAGCTACTCTCGTTTTTCTTATGGCATCCAAAAGGGAAGTTTTTCCGTGATCTACGTGTCCAAGAAGAGTGATTACGGGATCCCGCGGACAAATTTTTTCTCTTTTCTTAGAAGAAGGTTTTTGGTAAACTAATTCTTTAATCTTTTTAACTTCTTCTAAAGAAAGAGAGCTTAAATTACTCTTTGACTTTATCCCTAATTTAGAAATTGTCTTAAGAAGCTGGTTACTTCGTAAATTAAGTTTTTTAGCTAATTCGTAAACTCTCATATTTTTTCCCTGTGCTTTTTAGGAAGCAATTTCTTTAGTTTTTTTAACAATTTTTTCTGCCATTTTTGGTCCAATTCCTTTAATCTTACATAATCCTTTTGTACCCTCTCTAAGAATATCTTTAACGGTAAGAAAACCTGCTTCTTTAAGAGATTGAAGAGTCTTTTCCCCTATTCCAGGAAGACTCTTTAAGAAATTTGTTTCTTTCTCCACTTCTCCAATAGAACGAATATCAATTTGCCATCCCGTTAATTTTGCTGCTAACTTTACATTTTCTCCATTACTTCCAATAGCTATAGAAAGTTGGTCATCGGAAACGATGACCTTCGCTTTTTTTTCAGCTTCGTTAATTTTAACTTCCTTTATTTCTGCTGGTTTTAAAGAATTTTTTATAAAAACTCGGGGATCCTTATCGTATCTAATAATGTCTATTCTTTCTCCTTCTAATTCTCGTAAAATAGCTTTTATGCGAGAGCCACGCAATCCTACACAGGATCCTACAGGATCTATTTTTTCATCTTTTGACTCTACTACTATTTTAGCTCGTTTACCGGGATCCCGTTTTATTTGTCTAATTTTTACAATTTTTTCCTTTATTTCCGGAACTTCTATTTCAAAAAGCCTTCTCAGGAAGTTAGGATGAGTTTGAGAAATTATAATCCGGGGTCCCTTAGGTTCACGATTAACCCGTAAGATATAACCCTTTATTCTTTCTCCCTGTTTATATTTCTTTCCTGGTAATTGTTCTTTTTCGGGAAGAATTCCTTCTACTTTTCCCAGGTCGATAAGAATAAAGCGGTCACCCTGATAGCGCATAGTTCCACTAATTATTTCTCCTTCTCTCTTTTTAAACTCTTTATAGATGAGCTCCTTTTCTTTCTCTATAATTTGTTGCATCATTACATATTTGCCTGTACTGGCAGCTATCCGACTGAAATCAATGGGATCAATTTCTACTCTTATTTTATCTCCTATTCTCGTGGTTTTGTTAATTTTTTTTGCTTCTTCCAGAGAGATTTCTCTTCCGGGGTTTTTTACTTTTTCTACCACTGATTTACTTACCAGGATTTGAACTTTCTTCTCTTTTTCATCCGTGTTTATACACAACTCTAACGGAGGAGAACCGTATTTCTTTTTATAAGCAGAAGTTAATGCTTCTTTAATGCTTTCTATTAACATCTCTGAAGAAAATCCTTTTTCTCTTCTCACGTTTTCCAATAAGGAAAAAAACTCCTTACTTTGCATCTTTTATTAGCTCCTCCATTTTTTGGACGACCTCTTCCACGCTTACTTTTTTTATCCTTTCCTCACGGCGTTCTTTTATTTCTATCTTTCTTTCTTTTAAGAAAGTGTTTCCTATAATTAATTTAAAAGGTATTCCTATCAGGTCTATATCTTGGAATTTTACTCCTGCTCTTAGCTCACGATCATCCCACAGTGTCTCTATCCCGGCTTCATTTAGTTTATGATATACCCTCTCTGCTATTTTAAGAGTTTCTTGGTTTGTAGAGACTATCGCTACCTGAAAAGGAGCAATTTTTTTTGGCCAGATAATCCCTTTTTTATCATGGTTTTGTTCAATAATGACTGCGGGGAGTCTACTTATACCTATTCCGTAGCATCCCATTTCCAGAGTTTCTTTTTTGCCCTTTTTATTAAGGAAAAAAGCTCCTAACCTTTGACTATATCTTTGTCCAAGCTGGAATAGATGAGCAAGTTCAATCCCTCTTTTTATCTCTATTCTATTTTTACAAAAAGGACATTTATCATTTGCAAGAGGAAATCTTATATCTCCCACTATGTCAGGTTTAAAGTCTCTTTCGGGATTTACATTCACTAAATGGATATCCTTTTTATTTCCTCCGGTAACGAAATTTCTTCCTCTTATGATGGCATTATCCACTATCAATTTAAATTTGTCAAATTCTACCGGTCCTAAAAATCCTGCCTCTATCCCTGTCATCTCTTTTACTAAATTTTCTTCTATTATATTTACCCTGGTGACTTTCATAAGCTTTTTGATTTTTTCCTCATTTATTTGGTGATCCCCTCTTACCAGGACAGCTACTGGTTCTTTTTCTGTTTCATAAAGGATTGTTTTTATTGTTTTTGCAGGAGAAATATTGAGAAATTTACATAATTCTTTAATACTCCTAACTTGAGGGGTATAAACTTCTTTTATCTCTTTTAATTCTTCTTTTTTCCTCTCCTCTGTTTCCAAAGATTCTGCCATCTCCATTTTTGCCAGATATCCACATTTTTTACATTCCACTAATCGGTCTTCTCCGGAGTCACTGAGGGCAATAAATTCTTCTGATTTCTCTCCTCCCATAGCTCCCGGACTGGCTTCTACTATCTTATAATTTAGAGAACACCGAGAGAAAATCTTTTCGTATACTTTTTTCATTTCTTCATAATTTAATTCCAGTGCTCTTTTATCCTGACAAAAGCTATAAGCATCTTTCATTAAAAATTCTCTTGCTCTAATTACTCCTCCTCGGGGTCTTTGTTCATCACGGAACTTAATTTGAATTTGATAAAGAGTAAGAGGGAGTTGTTTATAAGAAGTTATTTCTTTCTTTACTAATTCTGTGATTATTTCCTCGTGAGTGGGTCCTAAAATAAATTCTGTTCTTTTTCTGTCTTGAAAGCGAATAAGTTCATCTCCATATTCAGTCCATCTCCCGCTCTTCTTCCAAAGACGGGCTGGTTGCATAAAAGGTAAAAGCAACTCCTGCGCTCCAAAATTATCCATTTCTTCTCTCACAATAGAGCTAATTTTTGCCAGGACTCTATATCCTAAGGGAAAGAAGCTATAAATTCCTGCGGCTACTTTTTTTATCAGTCCTGCCTTAAGCATTAACTTGTGACTTATGTATTCAGCCTCCCGAGGAAATTCCCGAGTGGTAGAAATTAAGTATCGTGAAGCTCTCATTATCTTATTTTCCTTTAATTAATCTTGTATTTTGTGGAGCTATAGATGATAAAGTAAGAAATTAAATAATTTTCTTTCATAGAACTAAAATAAGCTTAACTGCTGGTCTGTTTCTTTTTCTCTAAATATTTTTATTTTTCCATAAACGCCATCATATCCGCACTCTATCTTTACTTCTCCTTTTCTTACTCGCATTATTCCCTCTACAATTTTTTTGGATATTTTTGAAGCTAATTCTTCCTCAGAAAGATCTAAAAGAATTTTGAATTCTCCCCCTAATCTCTGAGTAATACTCTTATATTCTCTTTCTACCCCTGCAGTATCTGTATTTTGGTTAAAAGAGTCAGCAATTATCTCCCGCAGAGGAATGAGATGTTTGAAAGGAATTGCTCCTTTGGGGATAAATCCTTCTTCTCTATCTCCCAGAATTTCTATCCTGTGCATTACTCCTATAGTTAATTTTTTCCCACATCGGGGGCACTTATTATGGTATTTTTTGCTTTCTGCGGGGGAAAGGGAGATTCCACAGATTCTGTGACCATCATAATGGTATTTTCCCTCTTGAGGAAAAAATTCAATAGTAAAAAGAAGTCTCTTTCCGTCTTTCTCTTTTAAGATCTCTTTTATCTCCTTGAATCCCACTCTTTTGGAAAAAACATTAGCTTCCCTTCCTATTTTAGATGGAGAATGGGCATCAGAGTTAGATATAAGGGTAAATCTATCGAGAGAAGAGACTCGCCAGTTCATCAGGGGATCACTACTTAATCCTGTCTCTAAAGCGTATATATATTGAGTATATTCTCCAAAACATTCTTCTACAGAGTCAAACCCAAAATTTGCTCCTAATAAGGAGAACCAGGGAGTCCAGATATGAGCAGGAACAAGAAAAGCTTCTTCACTAATGGCAAGAACTTCTTTTACTAAGTCCTCTGCTCTCATTTTCAAAGTAGGACGACCGTCAGACTGCAGGTCTCCCCATCTCTCCAGTTTCCTATTTATTTTCTCAGCGATTTCAAAAGTAGGGGCAAAAATTATAATGTGAATTTTTCTTAAAATTCCCCTTAGGTGAAAGATATTATTTACTTCTGTAGTTAAAATAAAGAGAGTTTTTCCATATTTATATTTATAAAGTCCATCTTCTTCAGGGGTAAGTTCTCTTTTTAACTCATTTAACCAGAGAGGATGAGTAAAATCTCCTGTCCCTAAAAGATCAATTCCTTTTATTCTCGCCATTTCATCTATGTGCTTAATATCCATCTCTTTAGAAGTAGCCCGACTATATTTTGAATGAATATGAAAATCAGCAATAAAGGCCATTTTCTATACTTTTAATTTTTTTCGTTCTTCCAGTTTTTCGATAAGTACCGGAAGGAATTTATGCAGATCTTCCACAATTCCGTAATTAGCAATATTAAAGATAGGTGCACAAGGGTCCTTGTTTATAGCTACGATAACTTCAGAGTTTCTCATTCCTACCTGGTGTTGAATTGCCCCCGATATTCCGCAGGCAATATATAATTTGGGTTGAACAGTTTTACCAGTTTGTCCTACTTGATGATAAGAAGGAATCCATCCTGCGTCAACTACTGCCCGCGAAGCTCCCACTGCTCCTCCTAAAAGATTAGCCAATTTTCTTATAAGAGAAAAATTTTCCGGTTTTCCTAATCCTCTTCCTCCAGAAACTATTATATCTGCTTCCTGCAAATCTTCTACCTCTTTTTCTTCCTTGATAATGTCGATAACTTTTATGATTCCTTCCTCTTGAGTAAAACGGGGTTCATATTCAATGACTTCTCCGGAGGAAATTTTTCCTGGAATAGCTTTCTTCATTACTTTAGGTCTAACTGTAGCTATCTGAGGACGGTGATAAGGAGAAATTATAGTAGCCATAATATTACCCCCAAATGCAGGACGGATCTGGACTAAGTTTCTCTTTTCTTTATCTATCTTTAAGTCTGTGCAGTCAGCAGTGAGTCCTGTCTTTAATCGGGTAGCTACCCGGGGAGCAAGGTCTCTTCCTATGCTGCTTGCTCCTATAAGAATTATTTCCGGCTTCTTTTCTCTTGCTAAATCTACTATTGCTCGGGTGTAAAAAGGAGTGCGGTAAGTTTTAAGGAGAGGACTTTCTATAAGATATACTTTATCAACATCGTAATAAAGTAACTTATGGGCCTGTTCTTTTATATTTTCGCCTAAGAGAAGAGCCGAAAGTTCCTCTCCAAGACTATTAGCCAAATTTCTTCCCACTCCTAAAAGTTCATAAGTTACAGGCATAATTTTACCTTCTCTTTGTTCCGCAAATATCCAGACTCCGCGGTAAGAGGATAAATCTTTCTCCTTTTTCTCTTCTTCCATTAAGATTGCTTGTTGGGGACAGACTTCTATACACGCTCCGCAAAAATTACAATTACTTAATATCTCTGCTTTTTTGTCCTTTAAACGAATAGCAGAAAAGGGACAAACAGAAATACATTTTCCACAACCGGAACATCTT
This sequence comes from Candidatus Aerophobota bacterium, assembly GCA_021158005.1. GTDB lineage: Bacteria > Aerophobota > Aerophobia > Aerophobales > JAGGVN01 > JAGGVN01. Next base: position 14,996 of record JAGGVN010000005.1, read on the forward strand.
TCTTCAATAATTTTTATGTTACTCATTTTATAGCCTTTCTATATTATTCTGTGCTCTTCCAATTTTTTTATTAGATTTTCCGCTACCTTAGAAGTTTCCCCTGAAATAATTTCTCCTCCAGAGGGAGATGGGGGAGTGAATACCTTAATTACTCGAGTTGCTGACCCCTCTAACCCTGTTCTCTTCTCATTTATTTTCAAATCTTTTGCTGTCCAGATAATTATTTTCTCTTTCCTGGCTCTTAGCACTCCTTTTAAGGAAGGATATCGGGGTTCATTTATTTCCTTGGTTACAGTAATAAGAGCGGGAAGAGGAGATTCTACTAACTCAAAGGAATCCTCCAGAGTTCTCTCTGCCCTTATTTTTTTTTCATTTACTTCTATTTTTCGGGCATAGGTAATTTGGGGTAAATTTAACCATTCAGCAAGACCAGGACCTACTTGAGCTGTATCTCCATCTATAGCTTGTTTTCCGGAAAGAATTAAATCAAATTTCCCCAATTTTTTGATTGCCATAGCCAGAGTATAGGAAGTAGCTAAAGTATCTGATCCCGCAAATGATTTGTCACTTAAAAGAATAGCTCTATCCACCCCCATAGCTAAAGCTTTTCTTAGAGAAGTTTCGGCTTGAGGAGGTCCCATAGAAATAACCGTCACTCTTCCCCCTATTTTTTCTCTTAATCTTAAAGCTTCTTCTATAGCATTTTCATCAAAAGGATTTATTATATTCTTAATTCCTTCTCTAATAAGGGTTCGAGTCTCTGAGTTTATTTTTACTTTATGGAGTTCTTCTGTATCAGGAACTTGCTTAATGCAGACAATAATTTCCATCTCTTTTTCTCCATTTAGTCATTCTTTTAAGACGAAGTTAGCAATAATTCCTCTTTGTATTTCCGAAGTCCCCTCAATAATTTCAAAAAGTTTTGCCTCTCGCATATATCTTTCTACAGGATAATCTTTCATATAGCCATACCCCCCAAAAATTTGTACTGCCTTAATACTTACTTCCATTGCTGTTTCCGATGCGTATAATTTTCCCATAGAAGCGAATTTTTCGAATGGTTTTCCTCTATCTAAAAGCCAGGCGGCATAATAAAGAAGGTTTTTGGATGCTTCTATCTTCGTAGCCATATCTGCAAGCATATGTTGAACAGCTTCAAAACTGGAAATAGGTTTTCCAAACTGGACACGCTCTTTAGAATATTCCTTGGCTTTTTCAAAAGCTGCTTCTGCTACTCCCAACGCACCTATTCCTACGCCAATTCTCCCGGCCGCAAATGTTTCCATGGCTACTCTGAATCCTCTCTTCTCTTTATACAAAAGATTTTCTAAGGGCACTTTGCAATTATTGAAAATGAGTTCTACATTAGGCAACGCACTCAGACCCATTTTATTGAAGTGCTGTCCAAAACTAAATCCTTCTCTCCCTTTTTCTACAATAAAGGCAGTTAATCCCCGCGCTCCTCTTTTTTTATCCATGTTGGCAATAACAATGTAGGTATCAGCTACTTCTCCATTGGTAATGAAGATTTTATTCCCATTGAGAATATATCCGTCTTTATCTTTTTTTGCAGTAGTCTGAACGTTTCCTGCATCTGAACCAGCCTCTGGTTCGGTTAAGGCGAAAGCACCAAGAGATTCTCCCCGAGCCAGAGGGGGGAGGAATTTTTTCTTTTGTTCCTCGGTTCCGAATCTCAGAAGGGGATAGGTACAAAGCAAATTAGCTCCAAAGATTAATCCTGTGGTAGCGCAAGCCTTAGAAATCCTTTCTGAGACGAGCACCCAGGTAAGGAGGTCCATTCCTGAACCTCCATATTCTTCCGGAATGGTAATGCCAAATAGGTCTAATTCTGCCAATTTTTTTATATTTTGGAGAGGGAATTCTCCTTTTTCGGAAATCTCACTGGACTGAGGAGCAAATTCCTTCTCGCAAACTTCCTCAACTACTTCCAGAATTGCCTTTTGCTCATCACTCAGGGAAAAATCCATTCTTCTCTCCTTTTTATTTTCTTCTTTAAAGAAATACTAATTTTTTAAATAATAGCTTCTCTTCTTATTTTTGTCAAGCTCAGCATTAAATATATAATAGATAATAGTTAGAGAAGATTTCTTAATTTTAGGACCTCGCTTTCAAGGAGAAGCTATGTTTAACTTTTGAGATAATTTACCGCAATTCTTTACCTCATGGTTCCAGTATCTTTAGAAGATTAAAGGAAGGGAATTTGACATTGAGGGACCTGGGATTAAATGAGATACCTCTTCCCAATCAGATTCTCAAAAACCGTTTCTGGATATCTCTACGAAACTGGAGATGAGTAATAGATATATAACCCGGGAAGAAGCAGAAAAACTGGTGAATTTAGGAAGAGAGGAAATTGGAAAAATTGAGAAAATAGTTTTACTCATTAATGAGCTTATTTTCCGGGAGGTAGAAAGGGTAGGGATGACCAATGGAGAGGGGAAAAGGGAAATTATGATAGTGAATGTTCTAGAAACATTAGATGAATGCCGATTTACTTTCGAAGGACTATCGCTGAAAAAGGAAATTGCTCCATATATTATCGAAATGATTCCTCTTATGAGGAGGTAGAAGAAGCTAAAAAGAAAGATGAGATTAAATAGAAAAATTAATTAAATATTCTCCGCCTTTCTTGCTCCAAAGGTTAAAGGAGCTAATTTCTTTACTTTATCACGCCTTTACCAATGAGGTAACTCAAAGAGAGCGGTTTAAAAATATTCCTTCATTAAAAGAAATATTGAAAGGAATAAGAGAGTTTCTTTAATATTTATCCCATTCCTGATTGGAGACATATTCTTTCAGCCTCTCTAATTTTTTCTCCAGCTTTTTTAGAATATTTTGAGCTTCTTTTAAATTTTTTTCTCGTCCCATTTTCTCAAGTTGAAGGGTAAGCCTATATATTGGTTTTGCAAAAATAGCTTCTGATGAGCCTTTTAAAGTATGGGCTGCTTCCATAAGTTTTTCGAAATTATTACTTAAAATAGCTTCTCTTATTTTATCAAGTTTTTCAGGATAGCTTTCTATATATGTATTGAGAATATCTTTGATAAACTCTTTATTTTTATCTACTCGTTCAAAAAGCTCGCTGAAATTAATCGGCTGATTATCAGAGTTCATTTTTCTCTTTAAAGAAAGACATCTTTCAATTACTTCATAAAGCATTCGCGATTTTATAGGTTTAGAAACATAATCATCCATTCCTGCTTTAAGAAAACGCTCCTTATCTCCTTTTATGGCATGAGCGGTGAGGGCAATAATAGGAATATCTTTTTTGTAATTATTTTCTCGAATTCTTTTTGTAGCTTCTACCCCATCCATATTCGGCATCTGCACATCCATTAATATTAAGTCAAAATCTCTTTCTTCCAACAATTTTAAAGCTTCTCTTCCGTTTTCTGCAGTAGTTACTTTCCATCCTTGTTTTTCTAACATCATTTTAGCAATCTTCTGTGAAACTTTATCATCTTCAGCCAGTAAAATGTTTAATTTGGGAAATTTCTTCAAAGAAAGTTCTCTCTTTTTACGCGGAGTGAATTTAACTGATTTTACTAAAAGGGGTTTTTTATCAGATTTAGATAAAATTTTCCTGATAGCATCTAACAATCGTAAGGAAGTAACTGGTTTAACTAAGTAAGAGGAAATTCCTAATTCTCGACATCTTCTTTTGTCTCCTTTCTGCTCATCGCTGGTGAGCATCATAATAGTTATATCTCTCATTAGAAAATCGTTTTTTAGTTTACGGGCAACTTCAAAACCATTCATTCCCGGCATTCGGGAATCCAATAAGAGAAGGTGGTAAAATTTTTTAGAATTTTTAGCTTCGTATAATTTAGCAAGACCTTCTTCTCCATTTTTTGCCTCATCTACATACATTCCCCATGAAGAAAGCATTTTTTTAAGAATACGGCGGTTAGTAACATTATCATCAATAATAAAAGCATATTTACCTTTTAAATCTATATCTTTAAGAGAAAATTGCTGCTTTGGTTGAGGTTGGAGTCCAAATTTTGCCGTAAAGTGAAAGGTACTCCCTTTCCCTACTTCACTCTCTACCCAGATTTTACCACCCATCATCTCTACTAATCTCCTGGAGATACTAAGTCCTAATCCAGTTCCTCCGTATTTACGAGTAGTAGAACTATCAGCTTGAGTAAAAGCATCAAAAATTTTATCCCGCCTTCCCAGGGGAATCCCTATCCCGGTATCTTTTATCTGAAAGTAAAGCTCAGTAGATCCCGAGAAAACATTAAGGGGCTTAACCTGGAGGGTAACCTCTCCTTTCTCTGTAAACTTAATAGCATTACTTAAAAGATTAATTAATATTTGCGAAAGTCTTCCGGGGTCTCCAATGAGCTGAAGCGGCGTAGAAAGACTTATTTCATAGAGTAGTTCTAATCCTTTTTTATGAGCTCGTATAGCAAAAATATCAATTATTTTCTCCACGGTTTTTTCTAAGTTAAATTCTATTTTCTCTATCTCAATCTGCCCGGCTTCGATTTTGGAAAAATCCAGAAGATCATTAATTATTTCCAGAAGCGAATCTCCGGAAGATCTGACTATTTCTAGATATCCTCGCTGTTCTTCAGTCAACTTTGTATCCAGGAGTAATTCCGTCATCCCTATAATTCCATTCATAGGAGTGCGAATTTCATGACTCATATTAGCTAAAAATTCACTTTTAGCCCTATTAGCGACTTCAGCTTCTCTTTTAGCTTTCTTTAACGCTTCTTCCGTCCTCTTTCTCCTGGTTATATCAATAATATTTCCCATTACTGCAGGCCTACCCTTATAATAAATTTGGTTAGCTATTACATCCACCCATTTCGTCTCTTTGTTCTTAGTAATTATTCTCATTTCATAAAATTCTGGGTATCTTCCCATTCTTTCTCTTTTTAATTCTTTTTCTTTCTCCTCAGGATGCACAATTTCCCAGAAATTCATTTCTAAAAGTTCTTCTTTCTTATATCCTGAAATTTCACATAATTTTGAGTTAACAAATTTAAATTTTCCATTTTGAAAGATGTAAATCCCGGTAAGGGAGTTTTCGGTCAAGATTCTATATTTTTCCTCCGATTCTCTTAACTTTTCCTCTATTAGTTTCTGGGCAGTAATGTCTTTACCCACACCCCGATATCCTCTTAAATTATTCTTCTCATCAAATATAGGAACACCATTAGCAAGTAAACAAACTCTTCTTCCATCTTTAGAAATACTCCAGATTTCAAGATTTATAATTGGTTTTTTCTCAGCAATAAGCTCTTTTAATATTTTTTTAACTCGCAGAGCTTCTTCTTTTTCCATAAAGTCAAATGGAGTTTTGCCTACTACCTCTTTTTGATGATAACCTAAAACTTCCTCTACTTTCCAGGAACAATAAGTATAAATGCCCTTTAAATCCGTTTCCCATACCCAATCAGAAGTGCAAAATGTGGTGTCTTTAAATTTTTTTTCACTGTCTCGAAGAGCTTTCTCTATTTGTTTACGCTGGGTAATATCTCTAATAATAGCTGTAAAATAAAGATTATTTCTAAACTTACTCTCTGAAAGTGATAATTCTATAGGGAAAATAGTCCCATCTTTTCTTTGAGCCTTTAGCTCAATAATTTTTCCCATTACTTTATCTGGTTTTCCTGTTTGGACATAAGACCTTACTATTTTTTTATGTTTAGCTTTGAGAGGTTCGGGAATGATAATAGACAAATCTTTTCCTATAACTTCATTTTGAGGATAACCAAACATTTCCTCTGCTCTTTTATTAAAAAGTATTATTTTATGTTCTGCATTTATTTTAATAATGGCATCCCGGACAGTTTCTATTAAATTCTCTAATTCATCTTTAGATTTTTTAAACCTTTCCTCTGTTCTCTTTTGTTGAGTAATATCCCGGGAAATACCGATAGTACCTATTATTTCTTTTCTCTCATTATACCAGGGAACTTTAGTAACTGAAACCCAATGCTTTGTTCCATCGGGATGAGTTATTTTTTCTATCTTGTTTATAATAGGTTTACCACTCTTAATTACCCAGTTATCATCAGTAAAACATTCTTTAGCTTCTTCTTCCGGTAAAAAGTTAAAATCAGTCTTTCCTACTATCTCTTCCGGAGTAGTCCCATAATGCTCTGCCTTTATCTTATTAACTTTTACAAATTGACCTTTATTATCTTTAAAATAAATAGAGTCAGAAGTATTATCCATAAGCCCTTGAAGAAAAATGCCTTCAGTAAATTTCTCTTTAAAGGATTTGATCATTCTTGTTTCTCCTTCAGATTTTTCCTCTCTATCTGGTCAATTTTTTCTTTTAATTCTTTGCGGGAAAAAGGTTTAAGAATATAGCTGGTAGCTCCCCACTTAAGTGCGGATAAGACTTCATCGCGGGTATTTATAGCAGTAATCATAATAACGGAAATATCCTGATATTTTTTGTACGATTTTAATTTCTGTAAAAACTGTAGACCGGTCATCTCCGGCATCTTCCAATCAAGGAGAATAAGACTTATCTTCCCTTCCTTTTTTTCTATTTTCTTTAATGCTTCTACGCCATTTTCTGCTTCTATAAAGTTATCATAACCTAACTTTTGTAAATCATGCTTTATCATCATTCGCATAATTACAGAATTATCCACAATTAAGATAGGAAGGTCAGAATTCATTACTTTTTCCTGTAAAATTCCTTTAATTCTTCACTATAACTTATTTTATTATTTATTTTATCGGCATAAATAGGAAATTCTTGAACCTTATGCAAGAAATTGAACTAATTTTAGTTCTTCATTTTTTTTTAACTCTACCATCTTTGGAAAAATAAAACAATTTTCTTTTAAACTTACCGGGATATCTTTTTCATCTTCTTTTGTGAAAAGAGATACCCTGTATTGTCCCTTATATTCCTTAGGTATTTTAAGAGTTAAAGAACTAATTTTTAAACTTCCCCAGATAATTCTCAAGCGAGCTTCATAAAAATTTTTAGTAGTTCTTTGAGAAAATTCTCCCCATCCGGTATTGGCGGAGAAAAAACTTCTAAAATTTTGAAAATTAATTCTCGGTTCGAATCCTAGGCTATGTTTTAGGGCATTAAAACTATACCCGGAGAGGGCTAAAATAAGTGACCAACTGGACATAGCTCTTACATAGTGATACCCACATTCAAACTCATTCCAGGGATTTCTTTTTATCCCATTATAACGCTCCTGGACTCCTTTTACAATGGCCAGTCCTTCTCGCAAAAATCCCTCGTAAATTAGATGACTGGCTACCTGGTATTCAATTCCTGTCCAA
>JAGGVN010000065.1 GCA_021158005.1 Candidatus Aerophobota bacterium
GAGGGATTAAAGCTATCTGAAAAGGAAGAAGCATTGTTCCAATAAAGAAGAGAAACATTATTCTCTCCCACCGAGGGCTCTCCAATTTAGAGAGAGCATAAGCTACCAAAGCAGTAGCCGGTACCTGAATAGCCATAATTCCCAAAGTGATAAGGAAACTATTTTTTAAGGGAACTAATATCCAGTTGCCCGCGCTAAGATCAGCAATGTGAAAGGGACTAAAAATAGTTCTCCAGACATAAAGAGTGGGTTTCTGGACGAACCAGGTAGGGGGCATTTTTAACAGCTCATTATAAGGTTTTAAGGAGGTGATGACCATCCAGTAGACAGGGAAAAGATGAATAATTACTCCTAACCATAAAGTTCCCGTAATAATCCCCAGCAAAATCCGAAATTTTATCTTTTTTCTTCCTACCTGAGGAATTAAAGGCACTCAATTCTCCTTTTACACATCTATATTTTCCTTAAAATACTTTCTTTGAATAACAACCAGGACCATTATGAGGAAAAATAAGATAAGTGCCAGCGCTCCTCCTTTACCAAATTGGAGATTAGCAAAAGAGAGGGTATAAACCTGCATTATCACCGAATAGGTAGCTGAACCTGGACCCCCACCCGTCATTACATAGGGTTGAGTAAAGACCTGCATATTCCCAATTATAGAGAGAAGGAGCATCATGGCAATAATGGGCCTGAGCCGTGGAAGAGTAATATGCCAGATTTTTTGCCAGAAACTGGTTCCTTCAAGTTCTGCTGCTTCATATAACTCTTCAGGAATGTTCTGCAGGGTAGCAATGTAAATTAGTCCTGGTCCAAACATTATTAATCCCGGGAGAACTAAACAGAGCATAGCAATTCGGGCGCTATTGAGCCATTGAGAAGTAGGAAGACCAAGACTTACCAATATTCCGTTAAATAGACCGTAATTAACATTATAAAACCATTTCCAGATGAGAATTCCGGCCATTTCAGCTATAGGAATAAACCAGAGAATCATCATTATTCTTATAGTAGATTTCTTCATCTCCATAAGAAGGATAGAGATTATGATGGGAACAAAGAAGACTAATCCTATTTGAAGAGCAGTATAATAGAGAGTATTTCTTAATACTATGGGAGTGAGAGGGTCGTGAAAAACGTCCTTAAAATTTGCCAGACCCACAAATTCAGAGGGTCTGATAAGATAATAGGTTTGAAAGCCTACAATTAATCCCAACACAAGGGGATACCAGCCAAAAATAAGGTTTAATAAAAATCCGGGGGCATAGAATGCCCATTTAGCTCTTTTTATATATTTAGCTCTTTGCTTGGGTATTTGCCGAGGCATTTATTATCCAAATTTCTCTATACTTATTTTTGATAAATATTTAGGGGAATCCTTTTTTTCGGTTACTATAAATCTCTGAAGATAGGGACTACTTCGGTTAGCCTGACAGGGACTGCTATTTCTCTATTTAGAGGAAAAATGGAAATGGAATTTGAATAGTTTTGGCGTTGTTGAGGAGGAGAATATAGGTTATTCTCCTCCTCCAAAATCTTATTTACCACACCTTTACTTTTTTCCAGAGTTCGCCCATCAAAACTTTTTCGTAATACTCAGGAAAATTCTTCTGGCAAAATTCAGCAAAATCTGTCCAATACTCTTTCCAGTTCTCCTTAGTGATTTCTTTATCCTTAAATTTGAAGGGGCCTCTATTAGCCATTTGAGCATATTTATCGGCAATAGCATCGATATCGGCATCTTCCTTAGTAACAGCTTCGGAAACAGCCATCTTTACAATATCAAAGTAAGAGGACCTGTTAGGAATAGAGAGACCATAAACTTCAGGCAGAGGCGCCGAGGGATCAGCAAGAATGGCTCTTCTTGCTCTGGCTGTGCTGGGATTGTTTATCTCCATCTGTTCTAACCAGGATTTAGCTCCGCTTACTGGATACATTGTGGGACAATTAAGGGAAAATTCCAGACGTTTCTCAGGAAGCTTAACTCCTCTTTGATTCATTAATTTTCTGGTGAGTCGTCTATCCACATCAACTCTCATCTGCATTTCCCAGCCCATCACTGCATTCATCCAGTTAAGCCATTCAAAAGCTGCCCAAATTTGCTCTTTACTCATTAGAGGATTAATTCCGTATAAATCAGGAGGACGAATAGCATTGGTTCTTGTTCCCTGAGGACCCTTAGGAAGAGGCGCTCCTCCGATAACTTCCGAGTAAGGAACTAATACCTCTTTTCCATCTTTAATGGTCGTAGCTACCATCCCTCCCGCCTCTTCCACCGTTTTTGCACTACAGTGCCTGGCTAAAAAGCTGGGACCACTCCAGGTTATAGTAGTAGCAATCTTTCCATCTTTAAATAGTTGAAGCGCTGCTCCCCAGTTTTCAATCTCTGTCCCGTAAGTAGCACACTTATATTTCCAGACAAGGTCATGATTTAACTGGAGCAATCTTTTTGATTGTTGAGTATTAAGGGCAGAAATATAGGTGTTTTTTCCTGTGGGATCGGGGAGGGCAAAAGGAACAAGATAAGAGAATTCCCAGAGCCGGGTATACCAGTCAGAGGAACCTTTATGGAGAGGAATTACTGTTCCGTAAATTTTCTTCTTGGGATTAGTTAATTTTTGGCAAATATCTATAAAATCAGTAATTGTCCAATTAGTAGAAGGTCCGGGATTTCCTTTTTCATCAAAAATTCCCGCCTCTTTGCAATAGTCTTTTCTATAAGCTAATCCTACATCCCAACCCCCTCTGAACATAGGTATGCCGTAATACCGACCTTCGTATTTCATAACTGCTAAAGTTTTTTCGCTGAAGTTCTTGGCGACTGGCCATTGTTTTACCAAGTCTGTTATATCAGCTACTAATCCTTTGCTGGCAGCTGTTCTTAGTCCTCCTAAAAGATTAACAGGGTAATAAGCAGGGGCAGTTCCTCCTGCTAAATTGGTCATTAATCTTTCCGCTGCTTCTGTATCCCACCAGGGATCATTTACAGGAATAATTCTAATTGAAGGGTAAGCTACTTCAAAAGCGCGCATACTATAAAGCCATCCCATATACCATAGACTGGTATTACCACGAGGCCCATAACTATATAAAGTATCAAGAAGCTGGCGATAAGGGGGTAAATCCTTGAGTTCAAATCCAAAGTAAACAGGACATTTAATCTCTATGGTTCTCTCTACCGGTGGTTTCTTTCCGGCTCCTAACTGGGCAAAAGCCGCTAAAGATAAAAAGCTAAAAGCTATACTTCCTAC
>JAGGVN010000163.1 GCA_021158005.1 Candidatus Aerophobota bacterium
AATTTCAGAGGTGACTTCTCTAAATTAATCTGGTTAGTTAATAAATTTATTAAAAAAGGAGAAAAATAGATGATAAACTGGATTACTGAGACCAAAGGGCAATTTAATCGGCGTATGGCCTGGTGGCGGGAGGCAAAATTCGGAATGTTTATTCACTGGGGCCTCTACGCTATACCCGCAGGAATGTGGAAGGGAAAGAAAGTTCCGGGAATAGGGGAGTGGATTATGTATCGTGCTCGTATCCCTGTTAGGGAATACGAACTTCTTGCTAAGGAGTTTAATCCGGTTAAGTTTAATGCTAAAGAATGGGTTAAAGTGGCCAAAAATGCGGGGATGAAGTGGATTGTTATTACCGCTAAACATCATGATGGATTTTGTATGTTTAACACTAAACTGACCGATTATAACATCGTTAAGGCAACTCCTTTTAAGCGTGATCCCCTTAAAGAATTAGCCCAAGCTTGCAAGGAAGAAGACATCAAATTAGGTTTTTATTATTCCCAGACATTGGACTGGCATCATCCTGACGGGATGGGAAATGATTGGGATTATAATCCCAATGAAAAAAACTTCTCTAAATATCTTGAAGAATATGTAAAGCCCCAGCTTCAGGAACTCCTTACTAATTATGGCCCGGTTGCTGTTCTCTGGTTTGATATAGGAACTCCTACTCCTGAACAAGCCCGCTCTCTTAGAGAGTGGGTGCATAAGTTTCAGCCAGCTACTATTATTAATGGTCGTATAAACCCGGGAAGAGAAATTGGTATAGGTGATTATAAAGAGAGAGGAGATAATGAAATTCCCCCTGAGAAGGTTGAAGGTGACTGGGAAACCCCGGCCACGATAAATGATACCTGGGGATTTAAAAGCTATGACCATAACTGGAAATCAGCAGGGATCTTAATTCATAAGTTAGTTGAAATTGTCAGTAAAGGTGGAAATTATCTGCTTAATGTGGGTCCCACTGCTGAGGGAATTATCCCTGAACCAAGTGTAGATAGACTAAAAGAGGTGGGAAAATGGCTAAAGGTTAATGGTGAAAGTATCTATGGGGCTACTGCTAGTCCATTTGGAGAATTTGAGTGGGGATATTGCACTACTAAGCCGGGTAAGATTTACCTGCATGTTCTGGCCTGGCCTTATAATGGTAAACTGGAAGTATCATCCCTTAAGACCAAAGTTAATAGAGCATATCTCCTGGCTGATGAGAAGCGGAGGAATCTTGAAGTTAAGGAGAGAGAGGATAAAGTGCTCATCAAGCTCCCAGCTAATGCCCCAGATCCTATTGATACGGTTATCGTTGTAGAGATTGAGGAATAAATATGGTATCAGACACCACTACTATTCATAGAGTGTTTTCCTGGAGGAGATAATCATAATTATGTTGGAAAAAGATAAAACAATTTTGTGAGAATATCAAGAAGATTAAAAAAGACAATGATTATTCCATTATTAAAATGAATAGAGGATTTCAAAAGAGTTTAAGCTTACTGATAAAACCTGTGAGTGCAAACTGTAATTTAGCCTGTCATTACTGTTTTTATCTATCCAAGCAGGAACTATATCCAGGTAAAAGAAGGATGAGTATAAAGCTGTTAAAGAGATTAATTTCTCAGTCCCTCGCAATAGCTGATGAAGTCTGGATATGTTGGCAAGGAGGTGAACCAGCCTTAATGGGGTTAGACTTTTACTTAAAGGTAGTAGAGATAGAGGAACATTATAGAAAAAGAGGACAGAGGGTTTATAATGCGTTTCAGACAAATGGCTTGTTGCTTAATGAAAGATGGGCTATGTTTTTCAGGGATAATAGCTTCTTAGTAGGGATAAGTATAGATGGTCCGGCGGAAATTCATGATTCCTACAGGGTAACCCCACAAGGTAAACCTACTCATGAGTTAGTTTTGGAAAAGATAAAACTCCTCCAGAAATATAATGTTCAATTTAATACCTTAACGGTGCTTACAGACAAAAATGGTGATAAAGCACAGATACTCTTTAAATTCTTTCAAGATTTAGGTATAAATTATATGCAGTTTATCCCCTGCTTAGAACTTAATGAAAAAAAAGATGGTCTGGCAGATTTTTCTCTTGATGCAGGTACTTACGCAGATTTTCTATGCACTATGTTTGATAAGTGGTATAATAATGGAGAACCCTTTTGCTATATCCGTGAATACGAAGAATGGCTTATCAAATATGTCTATGGAGTTCATCCTTCTTGTGCTTTCACTCCTTCCTGCACGGGAGCTCTTGTAATAGAATATAACGGTGATGTTTATCCCTGTGATTTTTTTGTCGAACCTCGGTGGTTGCTGGGGAATATTAATGAGGTTTCTTTGGGTTATATTTTAAATAATAGCAATTTATATCGAGAATTTAAATTGAGAAAAAAAGATTTAGATAAGCGTTGTTTGAATTGCCCCTGGCTAAAATTTTGCTGGGGAGGTTGTTGTAAGTTTAGATGGAATGAGAAAGGAAAACCTATTAAATATAGCTATTATTGCTCCTCTTATCAGCGCTTTTTTAAATATTCATATAACAAATTTATTCATTTAAAGGAGGAGTTAAAGAGTAAGTAATGGAGGAGTATATGACTTCCCGAGAGAGAGTCTATAAGGCAATAAGACATGATATTGCTGATAGAGTTCCTATCGATTTTGGAGCAATGCGCTCTACCGGAATTATGTCCATTGCTTATAACTTGCTGAAAGAAAAATTGGGACTGAGAAGGCTTAATACCAGGATGTATGATTTGGTTCAACAATTAGCCTATCCTGATAATGAGATTCTTGATAGGTTTCAAATTGATGTAGTGGATTTAGGTAATATTATTACTGAGGATATGTCTTTATGGAAAGATGGGAATCTTCCTGACGGGAGCAAGTGCAAGGTTCCTTATTGGTTTAATCCTGTTTATAATAATAGAAAAAAGAGACTGGAGGTGTATGATACCGATGGTGATCTTATAGGGGTTATGCCTGATGGATGTCTTTATTTTGAGCAATCGTTATATCCTTTAGCTGATGGTAATATTCCCTCAACGATTGAAGAGCTTCGGGAAAAGATGGCTAAGGTAATTTGGGCATACCTTCCTTGTTCTCCCTGGGATAGAGCAAAAGAAGATAACTTTTGGGAGTGGTTAAAAAACTCGGCAAAGAAAGCAAGGGCTTCTACTGAGCGAGCAATAATGATGGGATTTGGGGGAAATTTACTTGAATGGGGTCAAATGCTCTGTTCAAATGAGAATTTTTTAGTGATGCTGGCCGCTGAGCCCAAAAAAGCAGAAAAACTTCTTGACATGCTTACCGAAGTCCATTTACAGGATTTAGAGAAGGTAATTCAAGCAGTAGATGGTGCGGTGGATATCCTTCAGATGGGAGATGATTTGGGAATGCAAAAAGGGATGCAGATATCCCCGGAGATGTATCGGCGTTTCTTCAAACCCAGACACAAGAAGATTTACCACTATGTTAAGGATAATTCTTCTATGTTTGTATTTTTACATAGCTGTGGAAGTATTTACCCGGTAATCGCTGATCTTATAGAGGCCGGAGTAGATATTATAAATCCCGTGCAGACCTCAGCTAAGGATATGAATCCAGAAAGACTTAAGAGTGAATTTGGGAAATATATTACTTTCTGGGGCGGAGGTTGTGAGACACAAGAAGTTCTCTGGAAAGGAACTCCCAAGGATGTAGAAAAGCAGGTAAAAGAACGAATGGAGATTATGTCACCTGGGGGTGGATTTGTGTTTAATCAAGTTCACAATATTATGGCCAATGTTCCTCCAGAGAATGTTATAGCTCTGTTTGAGGCTGCTTTAAAATATGGAGAATATTGATTGAAGTTTAATTCTTCAAGAAATTAGGAAGAAGATATTAAGAAAGAGGAAAAATTTATGAATTATTCAGTAAAGAAGTGGCCATTTGAATCAGATATTCCCGGAGGGAGTTTTCAGCGTTTTTTAGCTTACGGTTTTGAAAATTCTGTTTGCGGAATCATCTTTGAAGGAGGGGAAGCTCTTAGCGGAGTTCCTCTTGGAGGTCTGGGCACAGGTTATATTGAGCTTTTAAGTGATGGAACCTTAGGAAGGTGTTCTATTTTTAATGATATTTGTCCTCCGAGGGAATTAAAATTACCTTTTCTGGGACTTACCGTGGATAAAGAAGTTTATCTTTTAACTAATAAGCCTTCGGGAAGAATAAAAGGGGTAAAAGGGATTAGATATTTTGGACACTTTCCCATAGTAGATATGCAGTTTGACTTAGAATGTCCTGTTCAGGTAGCTCTCCGGGCATTTACTCCTTTTATTTTAGGTGACTCCAAAACTTCAAACACGCCGCTGGTGCTTTTTTCTATAAGACTTACTAATGTGAGTAATAAAAGGGTAAAGGGGAAATTTGCTTTTAGCTTTCCCGGCCCAAAAGAAGGGGAACCGTTTAAACATTCGGTATTTTCCGAGAGAAATATTTCCGGGATCTCAGTAACTCAGAGACGGGGAGCAGGTTATACCTTAGGAGTTTTAGGTAAAGAAAAAACTCATTGGGGGGCTATGCTGGGGAGTAGAAAAAATCCCTGGGAGAATCTTTTGAAGGAAGAGATTGCTTTGCCCGATGAAAGTGAAGCAGGAACTACCCTTATTGTAGATTACATCTTGAACTGTGGCCAAGTAAAAGAAATTCATTTCCTTTTAGGTTGGTTTTATCCTTATTTTAAGGATAGTGGGGGTGAACCCCACACTCATCATTATTTTCGTCAATTTAGAAATTCTGAGAAAGTGGTTAAATTCGGTGCGCAGTATTTTAACGAACTTTCTAAACGAGTACTTACCTGGCAAAAAGTTATCTATGATTCAGATGAGCCTGATTGGCTTAAAGATGCTCTCATTAACTGTCTTTACAGTCTTGCCAAAAATACTTTATGGGTAGTGAATAATAGACCGGATAACTGGTATCCACCAGTAGGTTTTTTTACTCACAGTGAGAGCTTTACCGGTTGTCCCATAACTGAAACAATGGTCTGCCGAATACATGGACATTTTCCTACTTTATTTTTCTTTCCAGAGCTTGAATATTCTACTTTATATGCTTTCAAGCACTTTCAGATTAGTGATGGAGAAATCCCTTTTTGTTTTGGTAGACCTACTTCTCTTCGCGATCCTCGATATCACTGCCAGCATCCTTTAAATTCTGGTCAGTATGCTCAGATGATTTATCGTTATTTTAAGCGCACAAAAGATAAAGAGTTTCTATCCCAATTTTACAGCTCAGCAAAAAAAGCTATTAATTATCAAAAAAGTTTAGACTATGATAATGACGGATTGGTAAATGAACATAGTCATGCTGAACCAGGAGAATATTGGCCGGCAAATCAATTCTATGATATTTGGCCCTGGTTTGGAACATCTGCCTATGTAGCTGGTACCTGGCTGGGAACTTTAACTTCGGGTATTGCTCTGGCAGAAGCTGTAGGTGATAAAAAGAGTTCTCTTCAATGGAAAGAATGGTTAAGAAGGGGTAAAAACTCTTATGAGAAGAAACTGTGGAATGGGAGTTATTTTAGGCTTTATAATGATTCTGAGAACCATAGAATAAGAGAGACTTCTCTGGCAAATCAGCTAATGGGAGTATGGTGTGCAAAAATTTTGGGATTAGAAAGTCCTCTCTCTGAAGAAAAAGTAAAAAAGGCACTTTCTTCGATAAAAAGATTAAATTTTAAGGCTACAAGATATGGATTGGTAAATGGAGTTCACCCCAATGGTTCAAAAGATTTTACCCGAGAAGAAGAAAATGACCACGGAAAACAGATCTTTGTAGGAGAGAGTTTATGTGCGGCTATGACTTTTATGTATTATGGAGAAGTAGAAGTGGGAATGGAAATTGCTCGTCGCCTTTATGAAGTAATGGCTATTCTTTATCGTAGTCCCTGGAATCAGTATTGTCTTATAAGTAGTGAGGATGGGCATCCTGTATGGGGAGAAGATTACTACAGTAATATGGTTTTTTGGGCTCTCCCTATGGCTCGCAAAGGAGAAGATATTGCCTCCTTTGTATCTGAAAAAGGTTTAGTAGGGAAGATACTGAAAGCAGGAGAATAAACGGAGTAATTAGAAAATTTGACCAATGTTCCTTATAAGCTAAAATTAAAGATGAGGAGATAAAAATGCGCACTACACCTATTGGTATAGTAATGCTCAATGATGAAAGAAAGCATGTCTATACTAAGAATAATCCGGAAAATATGAGAGTAGTAAAAAGGTGGGTAGAAGTTATTAAAAAGAGATTGAAAAATTTAGACGGCTCCTTACCAGAGATAATTTGTGCATCAGAAATTATTACCAGTGTTCGAAGTGCCCAAAAAGTAGGAGAAGAAATTTCCCGGGCTAATTGCAAGCAGGTAATTATGTGTTACAATGTCTGGGATTTCCCTTTTTTAGTATGGCCTTTCATAAATAGTATAGGGAGAGAGATTCCTATTTTGTCTCTTTCTAATAATAACGGGAAATATCCTGGTAATGTGGGATTATTAGCTACTGACGGGGCACTAAGACAAACTGGATTTCGAACTCATCGCATAGTAGGAGAAATAGAAGATAAGTTAACGCAGGATAAGGTCTTTAACTGGCTAAGGGCAGCTGAGGCTCTTACTATTATAAAAAATGAAGTTTACGGATGTTATGGTGGCCATTCTATGGGTATGGAGACAGGATACTTTCCTCTTGTTCCTACTATAAAAACTTTTGGGGTGACCTTAAGACAAATTGACCAGCTTCTTTTAAGAGAAGAAATGAAGAAAGTAAGCGAAAAAGAAGTAGAGGAAGGATTTAACTGGTTTACCAAACTTTTAGGGAAAAGAATAAAATATGATGGAAAAATGCTTACCCCTGAGAATCTTAAAAATCAAATCAGACTTTATTTAGCTATAAGAAGAGTAAACGAAGAGAAAGGATTTGACTTTTGCGGTATAAAAGGACAAAGAGAACTTACCGAATATGTTTGTTTGGCTGATGTAGCGGAGATGCTTCTTAATGACCCTTATGATTGGAGGGGAAGAAAAGAGCCTACTGTTTGTGCTACAGAAGCTGATTCTTACGCGGCAATCACTATGCAGCTTTTAAAGTATATAAGTGGAGGATATCCAGTGCTCTTTATGGATGTTCGGTTATATCATCCTGAGAGAGATATATGGGATTTTTGTAACTCCGGAAATCACGCCAGCTTTTATGCCAAGCGAAGTTTTAATCCTGAGGATAATTTTAAGTATATTACTTTTTATCCCGCTATGGAATTTTATTTTAAGGCAGGAGGAGCCAGTATCTCTTTTGATGCTTGTCCCGGGGAGCTTACTTTCGCCCGGTTAGGTTTATGGAATGATAAGCCTTATTTAGTTATAGTTAGGGGTGAAGTAGTAGAGTTATCAGAAAAAGAAAGAAGAAGACTTAATGTGCAAACGGATCCTACCTGGCCCCATGTTCATGCGAGACTATTTTGTGATTATGAAGAATTTATTAATATCTTTCCTTGTAACCATATTTTAGCGGTAGAAGGAGACTGGGTAGAAGCTTTAAATTATCTGGCAGAGATTTCGGGAATTAAGCCCATACTCTTAGGTAAAGAGAAAGAGAATCGACAGATCCCTATATGGGAAAGGATCGGGGAATAGAAATAAGGATGAATTCTCGGGTGATAGTCTTTGATTGCGGGTCTACTAATTTGAGAGTGGCTGCGGTTGATATAAAAGGAAATATATTAGCCCAACAAAATTATAATAATGCTCCCGTAAAACAAAATAGTACTTTTCTTATCTGGGATGTAGAAAATATCTGGAATAAACTTACCCGAGCTTGCCGTAGAGTTTGCGCCTCTATTGGCCAAAGTGGAATTAAAGGAGTAATTGTTACTACCTGGGGTGGGGATGGTGCCCCGGTAGATAAGAATGGTCATCTTACTTATCCGGTTATTTCCTGGCAATGTTTGCGAGGAAGAGAAGAAGCAAAGGAAATCTTAAAAAAGATAAGCGCCCGCGATATTTTTAAAATTACCGGCTATCAGATTATTCCTTTCAATACTCTCCTTAGAATAATGTGGCTAAAGAAGAATGCTCCTGCCTCTTTAGATAAAGCAAAATATTGGTTGATGATGCCGGGGTTAATTAATTTTAAACTCTCAGGAAAATTTAGCATTGATCCTACTATTGCTTCTACTACTATGGGGATGGACCTCGGGAGAAGAAGATGGTCAGAAAGGATGCTCGCTTTAGCAGGTATTGATTCTTCCTTTTTCCCTTCCTGGATAGAACCGGGTAAGATAATAGGAGAAGTAACTCCTCAGGCTAGCCGGGAATGTAACCTGCCAAGAGGAATTCCCGTGGTCAGCGGCGGACATGATACAGAATTCGCAGTAATAGGGTCCCGGATTTCTCAAGGTGAAGTTCTGGTAAGTTCTGGGAGTTGGGAAATTCCCATTTTTAGAGTAGATAAATTCAATCCTCAGGACCAGGAATTTGAGGAGGATTTATTATTTGAGGCCGATGTTCTTCCTGGATGGTGGAACCCTCAAAGTTTAGTTCCTGGTTCATTGATCTTAGAATGGGTAAGAAAAAATTTCTTTGGGGAGATAAAAGAGAATGTTTACAAGAAAATGATTTTAGAGGGAGAAAAAGTAAGATTGGGTAGTGGGAAGATAATATTAATTCCTTCTTTTATTCCCTATAGAGGACCTTATAAAAGATATAATCTCCCCGGAGTTATTTTGGGACTTAAAGTGGATACAAATCGTTCTCAAATTTATCGAGCCGCTCTGGAAGGACTTTCTTTCCAATTAAGAAAGATCCTGGAAGGTATTATTTTTTATAGGAATCTTAAAGTTGAGAAATTGAAGGTGGTGGGTGGAGGATCAAAGAATAGACTCTGGAACCAAATTAAGGCTGATGTTAGCGGAATCCCTGTAGTTACTCTTTCTCAGGAAGAGGCAACAGTTATGGGAGCAGCTATAGTAGCTTTTTCAGGGATAGGTGTGTTTAGCTCTATAGAGGAAGCTCAAAAAAGTATGGTTCGAGAAAAAGAAGTTTTTAAACCCTCTTCTCAAAATCATTTCTTTTATGAAGAAACTTATCAAAAATATCTTAAGCTTACTTCTCTTTTAGGTAATTTTTATGAAGAGAAATCTTAACACTTTCTTTATGGTTAGATTATTAAGAAGATTTTTAAGATCAGGGTTCTCCGGGAAAGAGAATCTTTAATTTAAAAGGAGGAGGGAATGGAAAAATTTACTTTTCATTTAGCTAAGTTTATTCCTTACAGGGATAAAAAAGTCTGTGAAAGAGTGAGAATAATTAAAAAAGAGGATATCTCCAAGCACCCTAATCCTCAGTTTAAAATTAGAATAATTGAAGAGGAAAATGAATTTTACTTTGAGTTTGCCCTGGATATAGTTAAAAGAATTAAAAAATCTCTTGAAGAAGGAAAAAAATTGGTGATGATTCTTCCTGCAGGACCGGTTCCTCAATATAAAATGGCTGCTCATCTCATTAATAGATTAAGAATATCTTGTAAACATATTCATACCTTCAATATGGATGAATATGCAAATGAGGAGGGGAAAACTGCTCCTGAGACTTGGCCAGGGTCTTTTAAAAAATCGATGATGGAAAACTTTTTTTCTGTGATGGATGATGATTTAAGACCCCCTGAAAAGCAAATACATTTTCCCTCTGATAAAAATATAGACCATTACGGTAAAATAATAGAAGACCTGGGAGGAGCAGATGTTTGTTATGGAGGGATTGGATGGTGTGGTCATATTGCTTTCTGGGAGGCTCATCTGGGGTTTGAATTTGGAAATGATCTTGAAGCTTATAAGAGAGCAGGTCCGAGAATAGTAGAACTTCATCCCATGACCATTATGCAAAATGCTCTGCATTCCTTTAGTGGAGACTGGTCTTCTGTTCCACCTAAGGCAGCTACTATTGGTCCTTCGCAAATTGTAGGAGCAAAAGATAGAAGCTTCTGGCTCGATGGATACCTGGGAGGAGGAATCTCCTGGCAAAGATTTATAGCGAGGCTTGTAGCCCACGGTCCGGTGAATACTCTCGTTCCTGGTTCTATTCTTCAGACTGTTCCCGGAACTTATACTCTCTTAGGGGGAGTAGCTGAAAACTGTGAGATTAGTATAAGGTAACTTATTAGGCGTTGTTTCTGTTCCTTGGAAGGTGATATTCAACGATCGTTTATGATTAAGATTATATGTTCTGAGAAATTTCATCTTCAGGAGTAATGAAATGGGGGAATTTTTAAATAGTATGGAGTGGTATTACCTCTCTCGAGAGAAAGAAATAATTCCGGAGCTCTCTTTTAGAGGGGGAGGAAGGAAAGAGTTTAAAGAATGGCATAAAAAACTTGAGTTTAAGTTAAAGGAACTTTTAGGAGATTTTCCTGAAAGAGTCCCCTTAGATCCAGATAAATTAGGAGAAGAGGACGGTGGGGAATTTATCCGAGAAAAATATACTATTGCTACCGAGAAGAATGTGCGTGTGCCTCTTTATCTTCTAAAACCCAAAAATATTCCTGAAGGGAAAAAACTTCCCGCTATTCTTTGTTGCCATGGACACGGTCCTTTTGGAAAAGATTCTGTAGCGGGGGTAACTTTTAACCAATCAGAGAGGGAAAAGAATATAAGAGCTCATAACTATAATTATGGTGAGAAAATGGCAAAGAGGGGTTATATCACCATCTGTCCTGATTTTCGTCCTTTTGGAGAAAGAGTCGCCTATACTGAGCCTTTTCCGGGGAGAGATAAGTGCAATGTTTATTTTATTAAGGGTCTTCTTTTAGGAGAGGTTCTTTTAGCTAAGAATATTTATGATGGAATGCGGGTTATTGATTTTTTGTGTGAACAGAAAGAAGTAAATCCCCAGAGAATTGGATGTATGGGTCTTTCCTTTGGAGGGACAATGACTACTTATATCTCTGCTCTGGACGAACGCATAAAAGCTGCCGATATTATCTGTTATCTTACCACTACCCGCCATTATGCCATAGAAACGGCTAACTTTTGCGGAGCCCAGTTTGTACCTCACCTTTATAAATATGCTGATGTAGCCGATATTGCCGGGTTGATTGCTCCCCGACCCCTTTTAGTTGAAAGTGGGGTAAATGATACCTGTTTTAAATTTGAATTTTCCAGAAAAGCTCACCAGCACCTGAAGAAAATATACGAATCCGCCGGAGCCTTAGATAAACTTGAGTTTGAGATCTTTATGGGTGAGCATTCCTTTGCCGGAAATAAAGCTTTCTCTTTCTTTGATAAATATTTAAAAGGGTGAATTAATTATTGGTGAATGATAATGGAAATTTCTAAAACAATTAAAACTTTAGGGAAATATTTTAACAAGAAACCCTAAGTATTTTGGCTTTTGTGTTTGGTTCTTTTGCTAAAGGATTTGAGACCGAGGAATCTGATTTTGATATCGCCGTTTATTTAAGCGAAGTTTACAAACTCTTTGTAAGGATGAAACTTTGAAAACTTAATAAAGTGCTTCTTCTCTCCGGTTCAAAAGATACATTCTGATACTTAATACATCTTGATTTAAATTCCTTTAGGGGAAAGGAATCTTTTGAAATAGTTTAAAATATTAAAGGTCCTGAACCTTCCATCGGGATAAACTTCAAAGAACTTTCTTGACAACGCCACTGAGTATTTACATTCGGCGAAATCCACAGATAACTTTTTTGCTCAATTTCTATATTTGGGGATTTTTTACTTCTGCAAGAGAATTTAATAGCTACTCTTTTGCAACCCTTAAGGAAGAGTGCATATAGGGTGAAGCCACGTATTAATTTCTTATGTGTTTCTTAATTACTGCTACATGTCCATCCTGTCGGGGAAACACAACCTCTTGCTGCCCATCGCCATCTACATCAGCAACTCGAGAGTGACACTCACCATTGTACCAATAGTTCTCGATCTGTGCATCTGTAAATGGTAATGTCCCAAGGAGCTTCCCATTAAGATTGAGAAAGAAAGCTTTAAGCTCAAAATAGATGGTTGAGAGGCAATTAGGTCCGGTCGGGCTATGTGTCTGTTCAGCCAGAAATATTTCTGGATCCGACTTTTCTGTCCAACGCACAATATGACAACGTGTGGGAAGAACCTTCCATCCTAAGAATTTTTTTTGATCTAATCTCGTTCGTGGGAGGTTTTTAATATCCCACAGTTTTTTGCCTTCCCCAGAGAATAGAGCGCTTTTCCCTTCGGATCCCCACAATTCTGAGATAAAAATTAACCTTCCTTTGCCTTGAGGATTGGGGGTGTGAGCAATCCATTGAGCATGATCAAATTGGTCTGACACATCCCAAATAACATTTCCATTCAAATCTATTAGAATTCCTTTCTCTAAGAGAATCTCGGTTCGACCTATTCCTCGGAAATCTGCCATTGCTATATCATCAAAATGTGTATCGTGGTAGTACTCCTCAACTCTCCGACGTAGAAGCGTTGTTCCATCATGATCGAGTATTACAATCTCTCCTATATTCCAATCCCCTCTAAGTTTACCATGTGCGTGATCGAGTGTGCAGAAGGCAACCTCGTCCAAACCATCGTCATCTATATCCGTAATGTAAAACTCATGAGCAAAGTCATGGCGAAAATTATTAACCCTCCAAACCTCACATAAATTAGCATCAAGAGCAGCAAGATAGCCACCGGCAATGGCAGCAATGATACCGGGCTGATTCTTATGAAAACACATCGGGGCTAAAAGTGGCACACCAATTCCGTAGTCATCTTTACTGTAGATACCAAATGAATGCTCTCGGATTATTTTACCTTCAGCATTGAAGGCTATGATTCGTGCCTCAAACTTTGGGCCGAAGCTTGGAACAATGATTTCCCCACGACCGTCTTTATCAATATCCGTAATACAGATGAGAGGAGTTCCCCAGTTCCCATTGTTACTAATTACTTGTTCAAATAGTTTCTTCCCATCCAGATCGACTACCCTGAGCTTATTTCCATTTTGATTAAGGGAAACCATTTCCATTCGACCGTCCCCATTGATGTCTCCAATTTCAAAAGAATAGTTAGGATAACACTTCAGGTTAGGCTCGTAAGCTACAAAATATTCATTCATATATATTCTCCTTCGCATCAATTTAATATGATGTGTTTCTTTTGTTACTACTTTGGTAATGTACCAAGGAGATATTGACTCTCTCATTTAAAAAGTAACCAAAATCAACTATACCGCTTCCTCAGTTAATTAATAAATTTTCAACCCAGATTCGGTAAACTAAACTGTTTTATTTTTTTAGAAGATATTTTATCCCATACTTCTTTTGCCCGGTAGGAACTGCGCACAAAAGGGCCGGAAATTACTGAAAGAAATCCTTGAGATTTACCTATTTTTTCATACTCCTCGAATTTTTCCGGCCTTACATACTCTTTTACCGGCAGGTGTTTAATTGATGGTCTTAAATACTGGCCAATAGTGAGAATATCACACTTTACCCTTCTTAAGTCCTTCATTACCTCAATTACTTCTCCGAAAGTTTCTCCTAATCCTACCATTAAGCCAGATTTAGTGTAAATTGAAGAGTTTAATTCTTTTGCTTGCTCTAATAATTTTAAGGAACGCTCATAATTTGCCAGGGGTCTAACCTCAGAGTAGAGGCGAGGAATTGTTTCTAAGTTATGATTCAAAACAAAAGGTTTTGCTTCTATTACTTTCTTTAAAGAAGACAAAGAACCTTTAAAATCAGGAATAAGCACTTCAATTTTAGCTCCTTTATTTAATTTTCTTATCTCTTTTATAGTTTTAGCAAATTGATTTGCTCCCCCGTCATCTAAGTCATCCCTGGTTACCGAGGTAATAACTACATATTTTAATCTTAGTTTATTTACTGCCTTAGCCACATTTTCTGGTTCTTGAGGATCAAGAGGAAGAGGATTACCTTTCTTAACCGCGCAAAATCTACAATTTCTTGTGCACCTATCCCCTAAAATCATAAAAGTTGCTGTTTTTCTGGTAAAGCACTCTCCAATATTAGGGCATCTTGCTTCTTCGCAAACAGTATGTAAGGAAAGAGAGCGAAGAAGCCTTTGCATTTCTTGAAGAAGTTCTTGTTGAGGAGCTCTTTTTTTAAGCCATTCAGGAAGAGCCATTTTTTATACCTTTAATCTTCTCAGCCTAATGTATCCAAGTTTGATGGTTCTTAAAATAAGATGCAAGATATGCTCTCTCTTACAAATATAGGGTTGGGGTTTATCCTCCACAAAAGAGATGATTTCTTTTTTATTTTTGGGGAAGTAGTCTTACCAGGTCATCAAATATCTCGGGCCTCCCCAAAACTTTAACAAACTCTTTAACCCAGTATTTAATTCGTCTAAAATCAAGATGGGGATTAACTTCCAGGATAGAGCGAATATCCTGCATATCTATTGCACGATGAGCCACTGCTTTCATTTCTCATTTAAAATTCTACCACATTTATATACTCTGGCAATATGACAGGAGAAGATGTATTAATAATCCTCTTAATTCTCCAATATCTTCTCATAATATCTTTGCCCCCTATGGAATTGAGATTTAATTTTCTCCTTTTCTTCCAATACGGTAATATATTTAATTACTTCATTTTGATGAAGTCCAAGAAAAGAAGAAAGGTCTTCAACAGTCAAAGGCCGTCTCTTAAGTGTTCTTAATATTTCTTCTTCTATATCTTTTTTATAAGCTTTTTGTCTGTTTCCTTCAAATTTAGCAATGATTTCGCATTTTTCTTTCCCCAATATTCCTCTTATCCTTTCTAAATCCTTTATATTTAAAGCTTGGGCAAAATTTTCTGCTGGAGGACGAATTACTGTATTTAACTGAATTTTATTTAGTTTCATTTCTTTAATTATTTCTGCTACTTTTCTCATCTCTTTTAGAGAATCATTTATTCTTTTAACGAGCATAATCTCCAGCCAGATCTTTCCTTTAAACTCTTTAGAAAAGTTAATTATTCCCGAGATGACTTCATCTATTTTTAATAAGGGATGAGGACGATTCACTTCTTTAAATACTTTTTCGCTAATTGCATCTAAGGAAGGGATTACTAAATCAGCTTCTAATAAGTCTTCTCTAACCTGAGAATGAGAAAGTAAAGTTCCGTTAGTTAAGATAGCTATGGGAATAGAGGTCATTTTCTTAATTTCAGTAATCATCTTTCTAATATTAGAATTCAAAGTAGGTTCTCCAGAGCCAGAGAAGGTGATATAGTCAATTTTCTTTTTCTCTTTCAGAAATTTTTCTAATTCTTTTAATATTTGATTAGAATGGACATATTCTTTTCTTTCTACTGTTTTATGGGTAGTTCTACCCAATTGGCAATAAATACAATCGAGAGTGCAAGTTTTAAAAGGAATAGGGTCTATACCCAGGGAAAATCCTAATCTTCTTGAAGGAACTGGTCCAAAAATTTGACTCATTTTTTTCTTCTCCTATTTTTCTTTCTTAGCGATTTTTCTATAAAGATATCTTTTTAAAGAGATAAAGTCAAGGATTATCTATAATTAATTGAAGGGACGGTCATAGTAAAAATCCTTGCTTTTACTCCTAAAAGAGGTGTATTAATAATACGGAGCAGGAAATTATGAAAAAAGAAGATATTAAAGTAAAAAGTCAATATTTTAAACGCTCCTACTTTGCTCTCGATGGCCTCTGGTTTATGATGGTGGAAAAGTACTTTTCACTGGAAGATGCTCTAAAAATAGATGAGGAAGTTTGGAAGATACTTCCAAAGATCCAGGCTCGTGAGGTAAGAAGGCTTCTCAATTTGAAAGAAAATACTCTGCAGAATTTTATCCAGGTCTTAGAAGTGGAGCTTGAAGTGGAAGATTATCAATATCAGAAAAAAATAACCGGTCCCCGTTTATGTTTTTTAATTAAAGAGTGCCCCTGGTATGAGATAATCAAAAAATCTCGAAAAGAATATCTTTTACTTAAGGGGATTAGTTAGAGGATTTTGGGATGTGGCCAGAAGAGTTCCATCTTCATTTAAGGGTAAGAATTGATTCTTGCATTTGTGGTGGAGATTCTGATTGTAAAGTTTGTTTCATAAAGAGTAAGAACTCTACCATAGATGAGTGTCCCTAAAAGGTGAAAATTTTAAAGAGTTAAACTATCACCGGACTTCTCTCGA
>JAGGVN010000086.1 GCA_021158005.1 Candidatus Aerophobota bacterium
CTTATCTTTACATATTTTTCTTTTTCAAAAGAAGCTAATTCCATCTTAAAAACTCTCCGATAAGCAACTTAAAAATTGTATTAATCTTACATTTTGTTTTTCAAATAATAATCTATGGACCTGGCTGCTCTTTTCCCGGCACCAGCAGCTGAAATTACTGTAGCTGCTCCTGTAGTGACATCACCCCCGGCAAATATCCCCTCTCTTGTTGTCTGCCCTGTGTTCTCATCGACTATAAGCGTTCCTCTTCGAGAATCAATCTTTAATCCGGGAGTAGTTCGAGCAATTAAGGGAGAGGGAGACTGTCCAATAGCTATTATTACTACATCCAGAGGTATTTTGAATTCAGATCCCTCAATGGGAATAGGTCTTCTTCTCCCGGAAGAATCAGGTTCCCCCAGACGCATCCTTATAAGCCTTGCTTCTCTTACCCAATCCTCTTCATCTCCGATATATTCTACAGGAGCTACCAAAAATCTAAATTCTATCCCTTCTTCCTCTGCATTTTCTATCTCCTCAATTCTTGCAGGCATCTCTTTTTTTGTCCTTCGGTAAAGAATGGTTACTTTCTTTGCTCCTGCCCTTAAAGCTGCTCTTGCTGAATCCATAGCTACATTCCCTCCTCCAATTACTCCCACTCTTTCTCCAATCTTCACCGGGGTATCGTATTCAGGAAATAAGAAGGCTTTCATTAAGTTTATTCTGGTAAGAAATTCATTGGCAGAATAAATACCCAGAAGATTTTCTCCGGGAATATGCATAAATCTTGGAAGTCCTGCACCAGTACCTATAAATACAGCTTCATAACCTTCTCTTTTCATAAGCTCATCAATTGTTGCTGTTTTACCTACAAAAAAGTTAGTGATTATCCTTACTCCCAAAGATTTAATATAATCTATCTCCCTTTTAACAATACTCTTGGGCATCCTAAACTCAGGAATACCATAAACTAAAACTCCTCCCGGCTCATGAAGCGATTCAAAAATAGTTACCGAATACCCCTTTCGGCTAAGTTCACTGGCGCACACAAGACTGGCAGGCCCTGAGCCAATTACGGCTACCTTTTTTCCGGAGGATGAATGATTATCTGAAGTTGAACTTAGTTTCCTTTCCTTCGCTTCATAATCAGCTACAAACCTTTCTAATCTACCGATAGCTACAGCTTCTCCTTTACGAGCTAATATACAACTTTTCTCACATTGGTCTTCCTGAGGACAAACTCTTCCACAAACTGCAGGGAGAGGATTATTCTCTTTTATTATCCTGGCCGCTTCCAAAAAATTTTTTTCTTTTATCTTCTTAATAAAACCAGGAATATCTATCTCTACCGGACATCCTTTTACGCAGGAAGGACGGCGACAATTAAGGCATCTACTTGCTTCCTCTACTGCCTCTTCTTCGGTGTATCCCAGAGCAACTTCTGAAAAACTCCTCACTCTTTCCTTTAATCCTCGTTTTCTCATAGGAACTTTTTTTATTTCCATCTTTTCTTACTCATTCTTTAATTTCCTGAAGGTATTAAGAGAAATTCTCTCTTCTTTATTATACATCCTCAGTCTTCTCATAAGAAGATCAAAATTAACCTTATGAGCATCAAATTCCGGGCCATCAACACAGGTAAATTTCGTTTCCCCGTCAACTTCGACTCTGCAGGCACCACACATTCCTGTTCCATCAACCATTACAGGATTTAAACTTACTATTGTTTTTATTCCGTATTTTTTCGTCAACTCAGAAGTTGCCTTCATCATAGGCACAGGACCCACAGCAAAAACTCTATCTATCTTTTTATTTTCTTTCTCCAGAATTTCTTGCAATAAATCGGTAACAAACCCCTTAACTCCTTTTGAACCATCATCGGTAGTTACATAATATTCATCACTCAATTCTTTAAGTTCATCTTCAAGAATAAGAAGTTTTTCATTTCTAGCTCCGTTAATTACAATAAGATAATTATCTACCTCTTTTAAGGCCTTCACGAGGGGATAAAGGACCGCTGTTCCAAATCCTCCTCCCAAGGTAGCCACCACTCCAAATTTCCTGATCTCCGTAGGAGTTCCCAAAGGACCCAGAAGATCCTTGATTTCTTCACCTACCTTTATTAGAGAAAGATACTTTGTGGTCTTACCAACTACTTGAAATATTATGGTTATCGCACCTCTTTTCTTATCTATATCTACAATAGTTAAAGGAATTCTTTCTCCTTTTTCATAGACTCTTAAGATTATAAACTGTCCCGGCCTTGCAGATTTAGCAACATAAGGAGCTTTTATTACTAAAAGATTTGCATCCGGTCCTAATTCTTTTCTCTCTAATACTCTGTAACCCACTTTGCTCTCCTTTTTTAACTCCTGAGTTTTTCTCTTAACTTTTTTTCCAAATACCCCCAGAATTCACCCTACAAAGAATAGACCCCACGCTCCCAAAACCTATAGCATCGAGGTCTATTCTCGAGGAAGCAGCATAGGGGTTTATTTCCAGTAAATAGCGGAAAGAAAATCTCCCAAAAAAAATTAATTTCCTATAATGCTCACGCCTCATTCTCGAAAAAGTATTAGAGTTTATCTTTAGCAAAGATGTATCGGTAATCTAAAAATTATGGCTACCGGTGCTGGTTCCCTCTGAGAGAAAATAGGATAAGGTCTCCAGTTCCATAGACAAATCTACATTTTTTAACTTCACCTTCTCTGGAACTATTATTCGGACAGGTGCAAAATTCAAAATACCTTTTACGCCCCCTCTTACCAGTCTATCTGCTACATCCTGAGCCGCCTCAGCAGGAGTAGTTATTATTCCTATTTTTATC
This sequence comes from Candidatus Aerophobota bacterium, assembly GCA_021158005.1. Taxonomy (GTDB): domain Bacteria; phylum Aerophobota; class Aerophobia; order Aerophobales; family JAGGVN01; genus JAGGVN01. The sequence continues at coordinate 2,807 of JAGGVN010000086.1, forward strand.
CCATAACGAGATAAAGTTTCGGATATTTTTTCTACACTCCGAACTATTAAACCTTCTATCCTTATACCTATCTTTTTAGGGTCATTATCGAAAATAGCCCTGATCCGGAACTCTTTTTTTTTAAACCCCGGATAAGCAAGAAGAGCTGTGCCCAGTTTACCCACTCCTACTAAAGCCAGTTCCCACTCACGGTCAAGAGCAAGAATATGAGTAATTTCTTCCTTTAACTTTCCCACATGGTATCCCTGTCCCGGTATTCCAAACTCACCAAAATAAGTAATATCTTTTCTTACCTGAGCATCTGTAGTTCCTACTAATTCTGCTAATTCTTGAGAAGAAAGGACCTTCTCTTCTGGAAATTTCTTTAGAGCTCTAAGATATATAGAAAGACGCTCTACGGTAATTTCCGGAACTCTAAATCTTGGCATTATCTCTCCTTTCGTTAGCATATTCGGGGAAGTTGATCCTCAATAAACATATCGAGAACTCGTTTTGTTCCTACACTTGTTTTAAGATATACCTTTCCCAGAGGTTGAGAAACAACTCTGCCTATTATGCTGGCTTTTTTACCTAGAGGATGGCTATGAAGAACCTGAAGAATATGTTCTGCTCTCTCTGGTTTAATGAAAAAAATAATCTTACCCTCATTAGCAAGGTATAAAGGATCCATTCCCAGAAGCTCACTTATAGCCACCGTCTCTTCTCTAAGAGGAATACTCTCTTCCCAAAGCTCAATACTAAACTTCTGCCCCCGAACAACTTCATTTAAAACTCCTGCCAGTCCTCCTCTGGTGGGATCTCTCATAAATTTAATACCTTCCCAATAAGGTTTAAGTTTTTCTACTAAACTATAAAGAGGGTTACAATCACTCCTTACAGATTCTTTAAACCCCAGTTCTTCCCGTTCAGAGAGAATAGCAACAGAATGGTCTCCCACTGTTCCGCTTATTACTATACAATCACCAATCTTCACATATTCAAGACCTAAATTTATCCCCGGTGGAATAATCCCTATTCCACTGGTATTAATAAAGATACCATCGGCACTACCTTTTTCTACTACTTTCGTATCGCCAGTTATAACACAAACTTTTGCTTTTCTCGCTGTTTTTTCCATAGAGAAGATGATCTTTTTAAGGGTGGATAGAGGAAATCCTTCCTCTATGATTAATCCACAGGAAATAAAAATAGGTTTTGCTCCCATCACTGCAAGGTCGTTAACGGTCCCGGAGATAGCTAATTTACCTATATCCCCTCCGGAAAAGAAGAGAGGCTTTATTACATAAGAATCAGTGGTAAAAGCAAGTTTTTTTCTATCAATTTTGAATATTGCAGAATCGGCCAAAGGAGCAAGAAAAGGATTATTAAAACGGGGAAGAAAGATATCCCTTATAAGTTCCTGAGTTAACTTTCCTCCGTTTCCGTGAGCTAAGCTAATTACTTCTTGCATTTAATTTCTCCACTTTATGGTCACTTCCAAAACGATAGTAAATATTGCAAACCCCCTCTACAGAAACCATACAAGGACCAAAAGGATTTGAAGGATTACAGGGATCTCCGAATAGCATACACTCCCGGGGTTCAATCAAACCTTGCAATACCTCGCCACAACGGCAACCTTTCTTTTCCTTAAAAGAAGTAATTTCTACTGGATAATGTAGTTGAGCATCATACCGGGAATAATCCTCGTTTATACTGAGACCACTACTTTTAATTACTCCCATTCCTCTCCAATAGGAATCACTTACCTTAAATACTCTTTCCATAAGGTCCTTGGCTTTGAGATTACCCTTCTGAGTTACAATTCTGGTATACTCATTCTCCACAATGGCTTCCTTCCGATAAATTTGAGAAACTAAAAGATTTATTCCCTGAAGAATATCCAGAGGTTCAAAACCAGTTACTACACAGGGAACGTTATAATCCCTGGCCAGAAACTCATAAGCTTCACTCCCAATAATAGCACTGACATGACCGGGACAGAGAAAACCGTCTATTCGGACGCGTTTGTTTTCTACCAGAGTCTTCATTGCAGGAGGAATGAGCTTGTGTCCACAAAGCACCATAAAATTTTTGATACCGTCCTCCTCAGCCATAAGAATAGAAGCCGCTACAGTAGGAGCTGTCGTCTCAAAACCAATTCCCAAAAATATGACTTTCTCCTGAGGATAAGACTTAGCTATCCTCAGGGCATCTACCGGAGAATAAACTATTTTTACTTTTCCTCCTCGTGATTTTTCCCGGACCAGACTCGATTGAGAACCCGGAACTCTCATCATATCCCCGAAGGTTGTCACTAAAAATCCCCTTTGCATATAAATACAGGCTTTATCTATATATTGATTGGGAGTAACACAGACTGGACAGCCAGGACCGGATACAAGGTTTATATTAGGAGGAAGGAGTTCTTTTATTGCAAATTTTAAAATAGCCAAAGCATGAGTCCCACACACTTCCATTAATCTTATCTCTCTATCTATACTTCTGGCAATTCGGGATATTCTAAGAGCAATCTTTCTGGCTAATTTATGGTCTCTAAATTCAGAAATATACTTCATTTATACTAATCCGATCTGAAAAATCTTCTCCAAGATTTCAAAAAGTAGGAGAAATTACTCTTGAACTTATTTGAGGGGGAAATACCCCCCTCAACGCAAAAAGCTCTCCCCCCTTCTGTTACTTAAGTTGAGAGGTTAAGCAAGCGAGGAGATAACAAAGGAAATCCTATGCTTTAAATTTTGCCACACCCAAGATCAATATCCGCCATAGATAAAAGTTTAAGCAATTCTTGAACATCTTTCTCATCAACCTTACTTATAGCAAATCCCGCATGAACAAGAACATAATCTCCTATTCTAACCTCGGGTAAAAGAGTCAGGTTCACTTCTCTTTTAATATTTCCTATTTCAATCTCTCCTTTAGTTCCCTCTTTTGAGATCAGTTTTGAAGGAATTGCCAGACACATTCTTCTCTCCTTTTATTTTTCCTCAAAAGAATCATAACCTCCGAATCATATGCAGTTTATAGTTAGAAATTAGCCCTACGCTAAGAACTAACAACCAGAAACGAAAAACTCCTTAAGAGGGAAGCTTTTGGCTACGAATTATTCTCCACTTTATGATAAGCAATCACAGCCTGACCTAGAGAAATTCCGCCATCATTAGGAGGAATGAGAGTATGGAAAAATACCTTAAAACCGGCAGAGGTCAAAAGATAAACTACCTGTTTTAAAATTAAGCTATTTTGAAAAACTCCTCCCGAGAGTCCCACCTCATTTAAATTCCCGTAGTCTCTTAAAAGCTCACACACTCTGAGAATAATTTGACTTACGGTCCAGTGGAATTTAGTGGCAATAATTTCAGAATTATTCCCTTCCATACGTTCTTTAACAATAGCTTTTATTATGGGAAAGGTATCTATAATGAATTTTTCCTTCTTCTTAATAATCTTAAAGGGATAATATCTCTTCCTTTCATCGTGAGCCAGCATTTCTAACTCAATGGCTGCCTGTCCTTCATAATTTATTTTTCCTCTTATTCCTAAGAGAGAGGATACAGCATCAAATAACCTCCCTGCAGAAGAAGTTAAAGGAGAATTTATCTTCTTACGGATCAAACTCTGAACAATGTTAATTTTTTCAAATTTTACTAAATTAGAAAGAACTTGGCAAGCGACCTTCTCGCACTGATTACCATAAATTTCATACAGATAAGAAAGAGCCATCCTCCAGGGCTCTTTAATAGCTGCTTCTCCTCCGGGAAGGCGAAGATTTCTAAGGTGAGCTACTCGTTTAAACTTTACCTGATCGGCAATTAAAAACTCGCCGCCCCAGATAGTCCCATCATTACCCAGACCGCTCCCATCAAATATGACTCCTATAACCTTTCTATTAATATCTTTTTCCGCCAAAAGACTGGCCAGATGAGCGTGATGATGTTGCACTAAAATTAGAGGTAAAGATTTTTTCTTAGCGTATTCTCTTGCCAGAATGGTTGAGGCATAATTAGGATGTATATCACAGGCTATAATTTGAGGCGAGCAATAAAAAATTTTTCTGTAATGTTCTATTCCTTCCTCAAAGGATGAGAGAGCATCTAAATTCTCCAGATCACCAATATGGTGAGAGATAATACCATAGTTTCCCTTGAGAAAACAAAAAGTATTTTTCAAATGTCCTCCCATAGCTAAGATACATTTTCTGGAGCTAACCCGGAGCTTCACCGGTTGAGGGGCATAACCACGGGATCTACGGATAATCACTGATTTTTTTCCCACTACCCTGCTCACAGAATCATCTATTCTAATCTGGATTTCTCTATTATGAATAAGAAACGCATCGGCAATTTTATTTAATCTATTAAATGCATCCTTGTCCTTGTAGGCGATAGGTTCCTCACTTATATTCCCGCTGGTCATAACGAGGGGAACCTTCACTTTTTTTAAGAGAAGATAATGGAGGGGTGTATAAGGTAACATTACTCCCAGATATTTATTTTGAGGGGCAATTTCCGGGCAAAGTGTATCCTTATCTTTCCTTTCTAAAAGAACAATGGGTCTTTGAGGAGATAAAAGAAGAGACTCCTCCTCATAGCTTACCTTACAAAATTCTTTAATCTGCTTTATATTCAGCATCATCAAAGCAAAAGGTTTATCTATTCGGTTCTTTCTTTTTCTCAGTTGGATTACCACCTTACGTTGAGTGGCATCACAGGCAAGATGATATCCTCCTATTCCTTTAATTGCCAGAATATTACCTTCTTTTAATAACCTGGCAGTAAAAGAAATAGGGTCATCAGTTTCAATTTTTTTACCTCTATTATCCATTAGTTCTATTCTGGGACCACATTTCCAGCAAGCATTTGGCTGAGCGTGAAATCTTCGATTGGAGGGATCATGATATTCTTGCTCGCACTCCTTACACATCTTAAACACACTCATAGTGGTTCGTTGCCGATCATAAGGAATATCTTTTATAATAGAAAATCGGGGACCACAATTGGTGCAATTGATGAAAGGATAACCGTAGCGTCTGTTTTCCGGATCAAATAATTCCCGGAGACAATCATCACAAATACTAATATCCGGGGAGATAGGAAGAAAAGCATCCTCTTCTTTACGGCTGGACTTTATCTTAAATTCTCTATAACCGACAGGAAGGATTTCTCGCCAGGATATCTTTTCAATTATAGCAAGAGGAGGAGAATTAATACAAATATTTTTTAAGAATAGCTTTACATCTTCTTTTTTTCCTTCTACTTCTATATCAACTCCTTGAGTATTATTAAGAACATATCCTGAGAGTGAATGACTTTTAGCCAGATTATATATAAAAGGGCGAAAACCTACTCCCTGCACTATTCCTCTTATATTGATATGGACTCGTGTATATAAAGTTTCTAAATTCTTCAACATAATTTTTTTTAATCATTAAACTATTTATTTTAATTGCCTAATTAATTTTTCTACTGCCTTCTTTACCTCAGGGCTTAAGTGATTTCCCCATCCAAGCTGGCGAGGCTGAATACCCAGGATAAAAACCTTTGCTCTGGTTTTCTCTTTTAGATACTCTAAAATGAAAGATAAAGATAAAGTATGAGTAGAAAAATTTGATTGAAGTTCAGCCTCTTCAAATACTCTAATTTCTCCCGGAGAAGCACCAAAATCCACCGTCTCTACAATAAAAACCTTATCAGGTCTTATTTTTACTATGGGCTCAACATAATTTTCCGGAACCTGGCCTCCATTAAAAAGGCTAATTTTGGAAGACTTAACTTTTCCGGATCTTCTCAATTCCTCAATAAATTCACATCCGGCACCATCATCTCCTCTCATCGGGTTTCCCATTCCTAAAAATACAACTTTCCCCTTAATATATTTTTTTACTTCTGTCCCCATTCCTCTTTTAAAGTAAACTCTCTTCTACATTTAGGACAGAGAATCCTTAAATTGTCTGCTCGTTCCAGAGGAACGCCCACTTCCCGAGGAAGTTTTTCTTTAATTAATCCTATTTGAGTTAAGGAAAAGATGAATAAATTAGGGTTAGAAAAGATAAGAGGACCCAATCTTTCTATAATCCAGGCAAGATGCTTTCTGGTGGTTATAGGTTGTCCACAATGCTCACAAAAGACAAGCTTATCCTCTATACTGATCTGAGCTTCATTTCTAGATAAGACGGCTAAATCATACTTAGGAGTAAGCTTTATGCCCTTCTCTGTAAGACAATTAGCTTCGCACTGACCGCAAAAAATACATTTATCATAGTGAAGGATCAATCTCCTTTTGCCATAAGGTGCAGGTTCTTCAATCTTTTCGATAGCTCCGGCCGGACAAACATTAGCACAAGCTCCACAAACCACACACTCTCTTTCATCAAATTCTGCCTTACCTCTATAGTTAGGAGCAGCAGGAGAGGGAACCTTGGGATATTTAGTAGTATAAGGCGAGCTAAAAAGAGAAGTTATAGCTTCTTTTAATTCTCTAAGTTTTGGATATTTCATCTTTCCTTTCTTCCTCCTCGTATTTATTGACTATACTTTTATCCCATACTTTTATGAGCAGCATAGGCAGCAGTAGGAGAACTCAATTATAAATAAAAGTTTTATAGGGCAAAGATTAAGTTTATCTCATCGGTAAAGAAAGGTATTCCCCAAAAAAATAGAATCTTTTTTTGAATAAATTCACCCTGAATAACCAGTCTTATTAGAAAAAGGAGAAAAAAGAAGCAACGGTTATTCCTACCGCCCATCCTCCCCCGCACCTTTCTTGGGAGAAGAAGGCAGAAAAACTAACCTATTAAAGGAATAAATACTGAAGCTATTAAGAAAAAGACTAACATTTTCCCCCTTCCTGAATTCATCATATCCCGAATTCTCTTCGCAGTCTCCCGGTCTTTTCCTGTGATAACTTTATAAGTTTACTCCCATCAAGTTCTATCTTACCAGATTTTTTATTCACCACTCTCATCATCCGGTCTGTGCAACAATAACAAGGGTCTATAGAAGCTAATATTATCGCTGCATCTGCTATACTCTCTCCGGGAACAGTTGCCTTACAGGTAGGTAAATTTACATAAGTAGGAGCTCTCACCTTTACTCTCACAGGATTATTGGACCCATCGGAGCGCACATAATGAAAAGTCTCTCCTCGGGGAGCTTCATGACGTCCTTTCCCTTCGCCAGGGGGCATCTCTTTTATCTTAACCGCTATTTCTCCTTTTACTTTCTTAAGTTTTTCCAGACACTGACGGATTATTTTTATAGACTCAAAACATTCTAAGAGTCTGACAACGGTCTTGGCAAAAACATCTCCTTCTTCCTGAGTAATAACATTCCATTCCACCAGACCATAAGCAGCATAAGGGTCGTCTCTACGAACATCGATAGCTACTCCGGAAGCTCTGGCAACAGGACCGGTAGTACAGTATTTAATAGCATCTTCTTTAGTAAGCACCCCTACACCTTTAAGACGCGCCGCAAGCACAGGGTCATCAAGGACAGCCTTAGTAATCATATCTATTTTTCTCTCTGCTTCATCCAGAACTTTTTTAAGATAAGGTATATCCTCTTCCTTTATATCCCTTCTTACTCCACCGGGTTTCATCATTGCGTAATGATTTCGGTTGCCAGTAATTTTCTCAAAAATCTCAAGCACAGGTTCCCGATACTTCCATATCCACATCCAGAGGGTATCGTATCCAATAAAATGTCCGGCTAACCCTGCCCAGAGAAGATGAGAGTGAATCCTTTCCAGCTCTCCTACGATACTCCTTATATATTTCGCTCTTTCCGGAATCTCTACTCCCGCAAGGTCTTCTTGAGCATTACAGTTAGCAATAGGATGAGAAGTAGAACATATCCCACAAATTCTTTCCACCAGAAAAATAAGCTGATCCCAGGTCATTCTCTGAGCTATTTGCTCGATAGCCCTGTGATTATAACCTATATGTATATCTATATCACTAACTTTTTCTCCTTCTACCGAAAGCTCAAAAAACTCTGGTTCTTCCTGAAGAGGATGATAAGGACCTATAGGAATAATAGTCTTCCGATTCTGAGACATCTATTTCTCCTCATCCACTTTATTGGTAAAATCAGCATCTCGATAATCTATCCTTAAAGGAAACTTATCCTCTGGCCAGTCCTCACTGGTTAAAAGGGGTCTGGGGTCAGGATGATTCAAAAACTTCACTCCCAGAAGTTCCTGAATTTCTCTTTCAATAAAAGTTGCTCCGGTGATAAAAGGGGTAAGGGACTCTATCTTACATTCTTGTTTGGAAACAAGAACCTTAACTGTAACTATTTCCCCCCCTTCTTTATCAAAAGAAAAATGGTAGAGGATCTCAATTCCCCGGGGAGTATCGATTCCGGAAGCAGTAATAAATCGTGCTCTTCTTTTTTCAAAAAGATATCGGGCCACAAAGACAATGTCATCCTTGTTTATCATAAAATAATGCCTTTTTGAAGACCTCTCTTCCCAGAAAATTATCTTATCTTTTAAATCTTCTTTTATCTGAACTACAATATCCTTCTTATTCATCTTATTCTCTCGTTCGTTTTATTTCTGGTCAACTTTCCGTTCAAACTTTGAATTAGCTTTACCACTCCATCAATTATAGCTTCCGGCTTTGGAGGACACCCAGGAATGTAAGCACTTACCGGAATAATCTTATCAAAAGGACCAGCCATATTGTATCCCCTGGCAAATATTCCTCCACTACAGGCACAGGTCCCAACTGCCACCACCAGTTTGGGCTTGGGCATCTGTTCATATATTCGTTTCACCCGGGGTAAACACTTTCGGTTAACTATACCGGTAGCTAAAATTACATCAGCATGATGGACACTTCCTACCAGGCAAATTCCAAATCGTTCTAAGTCAAATCTTGGTGTAAGACAATCCAGAATCTCAATATCACAGTTATTACAGGAACCCGCTGACAAATGATAAACCCATATAGATTTTTTAAGAGAAAACGTAGTTAAACTCATCTATTTTGTCCTTTTCGTCTATTTCGTCCATCCGCCTATTTTGTCTGGGTTTAAGTAACGCAAAACTTTGAAGAATGTCAAATCCCAATTAAAGCCATGATGAATCCGACAATTGCCAGAGGAAACATTCTAAGCCAGAAAAATCTTAAAGCCTGGTCTATTCTTAACCTAGGATTGGTATTCTTTACAAGAATTATCAAAATTAAAATAATAAGGTACTTTACAATTGAGAAGAGAGCTTGAATTCCATCGAATCTCATTCCACCACCAAAAACAGTTATCAAAAGAACAGGAAGAGCAAAAAGCATCATCGCCTTGGTGAGTTTAAACATAGCCAGAGGAGGACCCGAATATTCGATTAAAGGGCCCCCCATTATTTCCTGTTCAGCCTCCGGTATATCAAAGGGAACAAAAGCAAGTTTTGCTTGCATACAGAAAAACGCTACTATTAAAGCAATAAAACTCGAGAGGTGATGAGTAAACATCATTCCATTATTCATCTGATAGGTGAGGACAGAACCTATTCTTATGTCTCTTATAGCTACAATAGGAGTAAATACGGCAATAACGAAAGGTAATTCATAGGCTAACATTAGTTTCGTTTCTCTACTTACTCCCAATGAGGCAAAAAGATTACCGGAGGCTGAACCTCCTATAATGAGTGCTAATGAGGGAAAAATGGAAAGACAGAGAATAACAATAAGGTCTCCAATAAAAGAGCGGACAGGATAAAGATTCATTTCCCAGAGTATAAAGGAAGTAAGAGTAATCCCTATAAGACCTATAAGAGGAGAGAGAAGAAAAGATATTTTTTGCGCGCCAGAAGGTAAAATTGTCTCTTTACCCATTAACTTAAAAAAATCAACAAAGTTTTGATACCAGGGTGGGCCCACTCTCCATTGAATCCGCGCCGTAACCTTTCTATCTACCCACCCTGCAAGAAGCCCTACTACAGCAGTAAAAAGAAAACCCGGAAATATTAAAAAAGATAGCAAAACAAAAAGAATCTCTCTCATCCTCCACCTTTTTTAACCGGCTCCCTCTTCCAGGGTGTAATTTTAACTATTACTTCTCCTATCTGAAAAATATTCTTATCCTTTTCCTCCTTAAATTCCCCATACCTTATTGCACCTTTTCCTGTCTTTACACACAGAGGCTCCTCTCCTTCCTTTAGTCTTCCTTTGCATAAATCACATTGAAAAGTTAAAAAAGGTAATATTTCCATAAAAATTGTTCCAAAAGGACAGGCTACGGCGCAGGACTTACAGGAGACGCACAAACAATTATTTCTGGTAATAATACCTGTTTCTTCAATTCTTTCTAAAGCTTCATACTTACAAGCATTCACACAGGGATAATCTTCACACTTTCTACAAATTATTTGAAAAGTAAGCCATTCACGCAAATATAAAAGACCATTATTGTTAAAATGATAGGGATAACTACATTTAATGTCGAAACTTTCCCAATTCTGAACGATCTTATCCAGGTCAATAAAAAGGGTCTTGGCCAATTCCCTCTCCTAATCCCAGATTTGGGGAATATCTCTTAACTTTTCATAAGTAAATACCGGTCCATCTCTACAGACAAGGTATTTCCCTAACTGGCAGTGACCACATTTCCCTATTCCGCAGGACATATTCTTTTCCATAGAAAGATAAATATTTTCGGGTTTATACCCAAGGTCGAGTAATTTCAAAGTGGTAAATTTCATCATTATCGGAGGGCCACATACCACACTCACACTCTCCGTAATCTTTTTTATCTCCTCATTAATTCCCTCCAGAGCTGTAGTAACCACTCCCACTCTACCTTTCCATTTTTCATCCCCTTGATCTACAGTTATTCGAAACGAAACTTTATTTTTAAACTCTTTTTGCCACTTATCCAGAATACTTTCTTTATATACAATATCCTCCGGAGTCTTTGCTCCGTAACAGAAAACAATTCTGGGATAATCATTAATATAATGAGTCAAGGAGAAAAAAAGCGATCTCAAAGGTGCCAATCCCACTCCTCCACCTACAATCAGGATTTCTTTATTCTTCCATCTCTCTAAAGGGTATCTATTACCATAGGGGCCCCGTATTCCTACCAAATCCCCCTCTTTCATATTATGGAGCGAGGAAGTAATCCTTCCCACTTGCATAATGGTTACCTCTAATTTCTCATTCTTATAAGGAGATGAAGAAGGAGTAAAAGGACCCTCACCAATTCCCGGAATGGTCAATTGAATAAATTGACCGGCTCTAAACTCAAAGCGATTCTCCGGTTTCAGAACGAATGTTTTTATCTGGGGAGTCTCCTGGATAACCTGTAAAATCTCTGTTTTTATTGGTTGATAGGGATTATTCATTTTTCTAAACTCACAGTTACTCTTTTCTCTATAGCAAGGTCTCTTAAAACTTTTCGCATATCAATTTTACCAGGACATACACTAATACATCTTCCACAACCAGTGCAGGCATCAAGATTTATATTTTCCGGAAAAAAGAAAAATTTACAAAAAAGTCTATTAGCAAATCTTTGAAAAAGATAAGGTCTGGGATTAGCTCCTCCAGCTACCCGAGCAAATCCTGCTAAGAGACAACTATCCCAGAGATAGTATTTCTCATATTTTTCTCCTCTCTTCTTATCCGAAAGTAAAAAACATCTACAGGTAGGGCAAATTTGATTACATCCTCCGCACTCAACGCAACTCTCACTATATTTTTTCCAAACAGAAGAATCATAACTATCCCTTACTAATTCTCGATAAGAAGAGGATGTTTTGAATTTTTTATTTATCTTCTCTAATAGTTTAAAAATCTTTTCTCTGTTCTTCTCTCTTTTTTTACTCATATCTTTATTAACAGAGGAAAAAAGATCCCTGAAGGCTTCAATCAACTCTTCTCCTTTTTCTGAACCTACCTGAATAATAAAACCTTCCTCTATATTAGAGAGGTTCAAATCAAATCCTTCTTCGGGAAAAGGCTTTGACTGAACTAAAGTGCAAAAACAATTCTCATCCGGGTCCATACAATCACTACTTATGAGGATGGTCTCCTTACGAGCTTCCATATAATAAGGGTCCTTATATTCCCTACCAAATTCTTCTCCGAAATAGACATTATCCAATATTTTTAAGGCATTAAGGTCGCAATTTTTTACTCCCAGAATAACTTTCTTTTTTTCTTCTCTTTTTTCTGAAGAGGAGATAAAATACTCGCTTACCCTACGCTGAGGAGGAATAAAGAAAGATTTTATGGGATGAATGGTCCTTCTAAGATCCACAAACAACTTATCTATATTCTCCTTATTTACCTTATCATAAAAGAGAAAATCTCCTTTTTGAACAGGAGCATAAAGAGAAAACTCACAAGATAAATTCTCCACAAACTTTAAGTAACTATCCTTTGATAAGAAAAATTCCTTCATTTTTCTTCTCTTTGTGAAAAACATCACGAGATAATTTTACTCCATTTTATTCTTTTGTCAAGTACCCGTGAATACTTTCACAAAATTTAACAAATAAAAATTTTTTGTCAAATTTCCGCCTTAAAACCTCATTATTTTCTTTAAACTATGAGCAAAATTAGTCTCCAAAAGTTTATCTACATTCCCTATAGAGGTTTCAAGATTTTTGTCAAAGTTTATTTCCCCCAAAAAAGATACATCAAATTTTTTTGCCCAATCTTTTACAAATGGAGAGTTTGTAATTTTCATATTTTCAATAATCCCTAAAATAGGGACTTTCAGGTCTTTTAACATCCTCAACATCTTTTCAACAGTCTCTAAAACTACTTTTGATTGAGTGGTAACTATAAGAAATTCAACCTTTTTTACCAGACGAATTATATCCAAAGTAGCATCTCCCATACCCGGGGGCATATCAATTATTAAAAAATCTAACGAGCCCCACTGAGTAATAGCTAACAACTCTACTATAGCGTTGGAAATATCTGCACCCCTTAAGGGTAACGGCCTCTCCCCGGCGTAATAAATAATTGAAATAAACTTAATAGCGAAAATCTCGGGGGGGATAATTCCTTTCTCTTCTCTGGGAAAAATATTCTCTATTCCCAGAATGGTATCCAGGGAAGGGCCCCAAAAATCTAAATCTAACAGACCCACCCTGTAACCTGATTTTGACAAAATTAACGCCCCTATCGAGGCTACTGAACTTTTACCTATTCCCCCTTTACCTCCGGAGATAGCCACTACTCTTCTTACATCTCTTAATCTCTCTTTAATAATATTTAGTCTTGGGTCTATATTCACTCACTTTATCCCTTTAATAGCAGTTATCTTTACTCCTCTCCCCTTTACAATCTCAAAATCAGGACTTTTACACTGAGGACATCTGGAATGAATATGAATAACCTCAGGGAGAAAATGAATGAATTCCGCTTGCTCACCACTTAATCTTTTCATTGAATCTGCAAAACTCCATTGGTACCCACAAACTCGGCATTTCAAAATAGCCTCTTCTTTTTCAACTCTTACCCTCATCCCTGTCATCTTCTTAAGTTGGACAATCTCTTTTAAAGCAAATTCAAAGATTTCTCTATCTATTTGTTGCAATTCACCTATCTTAATCTCCAGCTCAACAATCTCCCTAAGTTTTTCTTTTCTCTGATATTCAATAGCAGTATAAACTACCGCCTGTGCTAAAGCCCACTCATGCATAGAGATTCCCTGAAGGTAGAGATAGTATTGAACTCCTCTTACATCTTTCCTTTATTATTCTATTCATCATAGTTAGCTTCTCTAAAGCTTTTCCCTTTTGTATCATTATGAGACTTCGTGAATTACTCCCTCGGGTTCTCGTTTTACGCATAAAACCAACTTTCTAATAACGAATGAATAATCTCCCATTTTTAGAAAATCTTAATTCAAGATAGTATAAAACTTAAAAATGTCAAAATACAAAAAATTAACCCAAAAATAAACTCGAGATTCTCTTTGCAAATTGAGCTTGACATCTCTTATAATCAGTGATAGAATGGTTTCCTAAAGACATTCTCTATTAGAAAAAGATTCAAAAAAGAGAATAATATTTCTGAAAAAATAAAGGTTGTTTATACGAGCCGTATATTAATATTAATCAGATAAAACATCTTTATAATAGAGGAAAGAAAGAATGAAAGAAGATGAACTTGTAGCAGGATTAGACCTGGGATCGATAAGCGTAAATGCGGTAGTTATTAATAAAGAGGGAGATATTATTTATGAAGAAAAATATCTCCGACATAACGGAGAACCTTTTAAAAAAGCTAAGGAAGTCGTCGAGAAGATATTCAAAAACTATCCCTTCTCTTATCTTGTAGTTACGGGAGCTAATGGAGAAAGGCTCAGTCAGATATGGGAGATTCCTTTTATAGAAGAAGTAATCTCTCAAGCTCAAGGAATCCACCATTTTCATCCAGAAATAAAATCCGTGATAGATATGGGGGGATGCGACGCTAAATATATCATCTTAAATGAAAAAGGAGAAGTAAAAGACTTCGGAATGAATAGTAGCTGCGCCTCAGGAACAGGCTCTTTTTTAGACCAGCAGGCGAAAAGATTAGAGCTAAATATAGAAGGTGAATTTGCAGAAGTAGCTCTTAAATCAACCAATCCTGCCCGTCTTGCAGGTAGATGCGCTGTCTTTGCTAAATCAGATATGATTCATCTTCAACAGAAAGCTACTCCTCTTGAAGATATCACCATGGGGTTATGTGAATCTTTGGCAAGGAGTTTTAAAGGTGTCGTTGCTCGGGGTAAAGACCTACCCGGTCCTATCTCCTTCCAAGGAGGAGTGGCAGCCAATAAAGCTATGCTGGTAGCTTTTAAAAGAGTCTTCAAACGAGAAGATATTATTGTCCCCGAACATTACTATTCTCTGGGAGCTCTGGGAGCAGCTTTATTAATTAAAAAGAGAGCGAAGAGGTTTAATATTAAAAACTTAGAAAAGGATTTCCTGCTCCCCAAGAACGAAATAAAGACTTTACCTCCTCTTTTTCCCCAAAAAAAATTAGCCCGGATAAATACAGTGAATAATCCCGGTAATATTGAACAGCTAAAATTTAAGCATTTCCAAACATTTTCTTATAAATTCCCTAAAGATAAGGGACCTATAGATGCTTATATAGGTATAGACATAGGCTCGGTAAGTACAAATGTCGCCGTAATAGATAGTCAAAAGCAACTTATTGCCAAAAGTTATCTTCCCACAGCAGGAAAACCTATCAAAGCTGTTCAAGAGGGATTAAGAGAAGTTAGAAAGAGAATAGAAGGAAAAGTTAAAATTAAAGGGGCAGGAACTACCGGTTCAGGTAGATATATGATTGGAGCCTTTGTAGGGGCGGATGTAATTAAGAACGAAATTACAGCTCAGGCAACAGGAGCTCTAAACATAGATCCTGAAGTAGATACAATCTTTGAAATTGGAGGTCAGGACTCTAAATTTATCAGTCTCCATAAAGGATTAATCGTTGATTTTACGATGAATAAAGTATGTGCTGCAGGAACAGGCTCCTTTTTAGAAGAACAAGCAGAAGAATTAGGAATAAATATTAAAAGAGAATTTGAAGAAATAGCTTTCTCCAGTCCTCATCCGGCAAATCTTGGTGATAGATGCACTGTATTTATGGAATCTTCTCTATTTGAACACCTCCAGCGAGGAGTTCCTATTCCTGATCTGGTAGCGGGTTTAGCTTATTCGGTAGCTTACAATTACTTAAATAAAGTCGTAGAGAATAGAAAGATTGGAAACAACATATTCTTTCAAGGAGGAACTGCCTGTAATGGGGCGGTAGTAGCTGCTTTTAAAAAAATCCTGGGGAAAAAGATAACTGTCCCTCCCCATAATGAAGTGTTAGGAGCTATTGGTGCCGCAATCTTAGCTATGGAAGCAAAAATAGTAAAAAGTAAATTTAAAGGTTTTTCTTTATGTGAAGTAAAATATAAGATGACTTCCTTCGAATGCCAGGATTGTCCAAATCACTGTAAAGTCAATCAAGTATGGATTGAAGGGGAAGAAAAACCCCTAACTTATGGGGACAGGTGTGAAAAATATAGTGGGAAGGAGAGAAAAAGAAAGATAAAGAGAACTTTTGACTTCTTTAAAGAAAGAGAAAGAATTTTATTCTCTAATTTCGGAAGAGAAAAGAGGAAGCAAAACAAGGGGAAAATAGGTATCCCCAGGGCTCTTTATAACTTTGAGCTCCTACCTTTATGGGAGAGCTTTTTTACTGAACTGGGTTATGAGGTTATCCTCTCAGATAAAACTAACGATACCATTGTTCACCAGGGTGTAGAATCTGTAAGTACAGATTTGTGTTTTCCTATGAAAGTTGCTCATGGACATATACTAAATCTTCTCAGAAAAAAGGTAGATTATATATTTCTGCCCAGTTTGATTGATTTTGAGGAAAAAGAAGAAGAATTTAAAAGAAGTTACAATTGTCCCTGGTCCCAGGCTCTTCCTTACTTTGCTAATTCAAGCATAGACTTTAAAAAATATCCCCATACAAAAATAATTGAACCCAAACTCTCCTTAAGAGAAGGGGTAGAAAAAGCCCTCAGAAAAATTGGAGAGGAATTAAATGAAAGTCCTCTTAAAGTTAGAAAAGCTGCGGAAGTAGCCCAAAAAACTCAATCTGAATTTTACAAAAAGATAAGAAAAAAAGGTAAAGAAGCTTTAGAAAAATTAAAGGGAGAAATAGCTTTTGTTATAGTATCCCGTCCTTATAACGGAAATGACCCCGGGCTTAATCTGGATTTAGTTAAAAAAATACGCGAGCTGGGAATAACTCCCCTACCGGTAGACTTTTTAGATTTAAATCTTTCTTCAATTTCCCGAGACTATCCTAATATATACTGGTATCAAGGACAAAAAATCTTATCCAGTGCTCGAAAAATAGAACAGACAGATAACCTTTACCCCATTTATCTTACTAATTTTGCCTGTGGGCCCGATTCATTCATCAGTAAATATTTTGACGAAGAAATAGAAAGACCTTATTTAGAACTCCAAATTGATGAACATAGCGCGGAAGCAGGAGTAATTACTCGCTTAGAAGCTTTCTTAGATAGTATTAGAAACAGGAAAATTTTAAAAAGAAAAATTCTCAAGAAAAAAGCTCCCGAAGTGCTTGTGGGAAAAATTCCTCCCCGGGATGAGAGAAAAATATACATTCCCTATATGGATGACCACTCTTATGCTCTGGAATCTACTCTCGAATCCTTAGGAAGAAAAGCAGAGGTTATGAAACCCAGTGACTATGAAACTCTCCAGAAGGGCCGCCAATTCACTACCGGCAGAGAATGTTACCCCTGTCTATTAACTACAGGAGACCTAATTAAGGTAATAAAAAATGATAAATTTAATCCTGAAAAAAGTGCATTTTTTATGGGAGCCGCTCAAGGTCCTTGTAGATTCGGTCAATACTGTGCTTTCCAGAAACAAATTTTAAAGAGAATGGGATATGGTGAAATTCCGGTGATTTCTCTGGATGCAGAGAATAGCTATGGAGGTTACGGAACGAAGTTTACTAAATTAGCCTGGGAAGGAATTGTTGCTATAGACATTTTAAGAAAAGTTCAAAGAATTATAAGAGTAGAGGAAGTTAAAAAAGGAGAAACTAACAAGGTGTATCTTAAATACCGCGACAAAGTGCGGGAGACAATCAAAGAGAGAAAAGATATAAGCAAAATAATGAAAGAAGCGGCCCAATCTTTTAAAAAAATAAAAAGAGAAAATAAGAATTTGCCCACAGTAACTGTAGTAGGAGAGATATATGTAAGACATAATCCCTTCGCTAATGAGTTTGTCATTGATGAACTGGAGAAATTAGGAGTAAAAGTAGAATTAGCTTCAATGAGAGAATGGTTTATGTACACCAATGAAATCTCCAAAGAAGTGAGTTTAAAAGAAAGAAAATGGTGGGAATTTATAAAAAATAGAATTAGGAATTTATTTCAGATATACCTGGAAGAAAGGCTTATTTCTCCCTTTAAAGATTTAATAAAAGGATTTGAAGAACCGGATATTAAAGAAATCTTAAGTTTAGGGAATAAATATCTGGATAAATCATTAAGGGGAGAAGCTATTTTAACCATCGGAAAAACTCTTCATTCTATAAAAAGGGGAAGAAGTGGCGTAGTAAATGTAATGCCCTTTACCTGTATGCCCGGAAATATCACGATGGGGATAATGGAACAAATAAAAAGAGATTACCCGGATTTCCCTATCCTCAATCTCTCTTTTGATGGTTCCCGTCAGGCTAATTATTTAAATAAATTAAGAACTTTCGTTTTTCAGGTAGAAAATTATCATAAATCCAGGGTAAAAAATGGTTAATAAAAAGAAGACTCTTGGCGATTTAGACAAGATGATTGATTCTTATCGGGACTATTTAATAGATAAAGAGCGTATTCCCCGGACAGGGAAAGATACCTTTAGAATGATTACTTTAAGAGAAGAAATGGAGAACCTTTCTGAGGAGTTAGAAAAGAAAAAGACAGATCTCTCCGTTGAAAAAGCAAGGATTGAAAAATATGACCGACTATTGATCAAGAACGCGGATTTCTTCTTAAGAAATTTAAGAAAATTTATAAATCTCAGCTCTTATCGAGAAGGAAGAGCTATTCCTTCTTCTCACTGGTGGTGGTACTTGGATGAGGTAATTGAAAGAAGAAGAAAAGAGGCTATTAAAAAATTGGTCCGAACAATAGGGATAGCTGTAACTGTTCTTATTTGTGGTTATATTGTAGTTACCAAAATTATTCCCGAGCCTGAACCCTATGTTCAACACCAATTAGAGGGGGACAGATTCTACGAAGAAGGAAAATTAGATGAAGCTATAGAAGAATACAAAAAATCTTTAGAATTAAATCCAAAGAGTGTTACTCCTTACATTATGCTGGGAATGATATATGAGGATAAGAATGAGAATGAGAAAGCTCAAGATTATTTCTCTCAAGGCAAAAAATTATTCACCAAAGAAACAGATTTTTACAATCAAAGGGGGATGACTTATTACCAAAAAGGGAAACTGGATAAAGCGGCATTAGACGCTCAGAAAGTCTTAGAAATAGA
>JAGGVN010000060.1 GCA_021158005.1 Candidatus Aerophobota bacterium
CTTTTCAATGCCAATTTAAATTCTCTTCGATGAAGTGTGTTTCGATATAAACCTGGGCATAACGATTAGTATTTACATTATCACAAAAAATAAGTAACCTGGAAGGTAATGAAGAAATTACCAATTAAGAGATACCTCTTCCTCTTCTTTGTGCTCATCTTGCGTAAATTCCTGACTAAATAGAGCGGATTTTTTTAACCTTAATATCTTTTTCTAATAATCGCTTTAAAACCCGCCGTAAAGAATCATCTTCTATATTCCTGAGTTTATTGTCTATCTCCTCTTCTTCCTCTTTACTTAGCTTAATCCTCTTTGAAGGAATAAAAGAAAACTTTTTCTTATTCTTAATACTCCCCAGACGAAAATAGATATCTTTAACTATCTCCTTTCCCTCTCTTTTATTAAATTCAGAGATTATTTTCTCTTTAAGATAAGTAAGCTGAGTCAACCAGCCAGAATTATCTACCTTCACAAAGAGCGTTCCTTTTTTAATACAAAAAGGGCGAGCATGTTTGTAGATCCTCTCTCCCGCAACCTCTCTCCAGGAGTTCAATACCTTCAGTTCCTTTATTTTTTGCTCTATACCTATTTTTTTAAAGACTCTCTCCAATACTTCACCTACTGGAGAAGGAAAATTATCTCTCTTCATTTTTCTTCTCTTCTTACTTTTCCTTCAGCTATCCGGTAAAAATTGGTACAGGAGGAAGAAAGAGACTTGAATAAAAGAGGTTGAGTAGTAGTGATAAAAACTTGCCTCTTATTTTGAATAAAATCTAAAAGAAATCTTTGCCGGAAAGGGTCCAGTTCAGAAGCAACATCATCCAGTAAAACTACAGGGCTTTCTCCTTCCCGTGATTCTATGATAAAAAATTCTGACAATTTTAAAGAAAAAGCAGCTATTCTCTGTTCTCCCCGTGAACCAAAAAGATTTAAATTTATTCCATCAACAAAAATAATAAAATCATCGCGATGAGGTCCAACCAGAGTTATTCCCTTCTCTACTTCTTTTTCTTTCATCTGGCCTAATTTTCTCCAGAAAATCTCTTTTATCTCCTTTACAGGAATTTCAGGAAAAGGTTTATCTAAAAAAGAAGATTTATAGGAAATTTTAATAGAGGAATTCTTTCCCACTATCCGGGAATAAACTTCCTTAAAGAGAGGCTCTGCTTCCTTTAACCCTTCTAAACGGGCTTTCACTATCTGGGAACCTTTGTCTACCAGCTGCTCATCCCAGCTACTTAAATCTTTCTCTATATTCCTTTTTTTAGCCAGAGAAAGAAGAAAATTTCTCTGAGTTATAATTTTCTTGTAAAGGGATCTCAGGTAAGAATAACGGAAATTAAAGTAGGAGAGTACCGTATCCAGAAAGTTTCTCCTTCGAAAAGGAGAGCCGCTAATTAACCGCAGATCTTCCGGAGAGAAAATAGCCATCCAGAGCCAGTGTCTTGGATCTTTTAAGTTTACGCGATGAGAATTAACTTTTCTTATAAGAGGACTTCCGCGGGTAATAAAAAATTCATATATGAAGAGCTTATTCCCTTTTTCTCCTTCCCCTCTAAGATAAACATTCTCTTCCTTCCATTTAATTAATTGTTCCCCGGATTCTACGCGAAAAGACTTTCCTTTGCCTAAACAATATAGCGCTTCTAAAAGATTGGTCTTGCCCTCTCCATTCCTTCCCCAGAAAATATTTATTGAGGGAGAAAACTCTAATTCTATACGGCTAAAGTTACGAAAATTAGACAAAAATAGATTTTTAAACCACAATCTTTATCCTCTACTCAGTCTCTACCTCCTCTTTTATTTTTATAGGCATAACTACATAAATATAGTCCTCCCCGGTAGTGGGACGGATTACTCCTGAACTGCGAGGATTTCTCAGTTCTAACCGAACTTCTCCTTCCATATTCTTTAAGGCATCCAGTAAATAAAGAGAATTAAACCCTATTTCTATATCCTCTTCTCCTTCTCTTCTTACCTTCAATTCTTCATAAGCGGATCCCGCTTCGGGAGAGGTAGAACTGATAGATAAATTCTCTCCCTTTAATTTAAATTTAAGTAGATGAGATTTTTCATCGCTTAAAAGAGAGACTCTCTTTATAGCATCCATAAGTATATCCTGGTCTGAAAAAATAGTTATTCTCTTCTCCGAAGGAATTACCCCTTGATAATTAGGAAAATTAGCTTCAATTAATTGAGAGATAAGAAGAGAGTTTTCCAGTTTAAAAAAGATTTCTCTCTTCCCTATGCCTATTTCTACTTCCTCTCGCGAAAGAATCCTTAGAAGATTCTGCAGAGCTTTAAGAGGAATGAGCACTTTCATAGGAGAAAGATTTAAAGAAGGCTCGGAAATAGAAATATAGGACAACCTTCGTCCATCAGTAGCCACCATCTTAATTTTCCCCTCTTGCAACTCTAAACACACCCCATTCAAGTTCTGACGAGTCTCATCAAGAGAAGCAGCGAAAGAAGTTTTCTGAATCATTTCTCTTAATTTTTCCCCGGAAAGCGAAAAAGTATTTTCTCTCTCTACTTGAGGAACCTCTGGATATTCTGAGGCATCCAGCCCTAAGAGACAAAAAATAGATTTTCCGCAGGTTATGGTAGCCTTAGCCTCTTCTGTCTCCAGATTTATCTGGGAAAGAGGAAGTTCTCTTATAATACTGGCAAGTTTATCTCCGGGTAAACATATCTGCCCTTCTTCAATAATTTCGGCGGAAAAGAAAGAAAAAATAGTTACCTCAAGATTCGTAGCCACTAACCTCACTCTTTGCTCTTGAGCACTTAAAAGAATATGAGAGAGGATAGGAAGAGCGGTACTCGTTAATGCGTTCTGAACTACTCTTATTCCTTTTAAAAATTCATTTTTCTCACAAATTATTCTCATACTCCCCCCTTATTATGCCCACCACATTTTTGTTTTACTCTCCTCTATGATAACCTCCTTAAGAAACTTTACTGCTTTTTTGAAACCTTCATTCACGCTCATTAAACTATCCTCATGCTCAATAGAAAGAACATCATCGTATCCTATCAGACGAAGGGTACTTACAAAATCCCTCCAGAAATCGTAGCTATGTCCATATCCTACCGTTCTAAAAATCCAGGAGCGTTTTATCTCTTCAGAATAAGGTTTGGTATCAAGAACTCCATTAACAGAGGTATTTATCGAGTCTATCTTAGTATCTTTAGCGTGGATATGATAAATAGCTGTTCCTAATTCTCTTACTGCTTTGATGGGGTCTATTCCTTGCCAGAAAAGATGAGAAGGGTCAAGATTAGCTCCTATACTCTCGCCCACTGCTTCCCTTAACTTCAAAAGAGTCTCCGGATTATAAACTACAAATCCCGGATGAGGTTCCAAGCATATTTTTACCTTGTGCTTCTTAGCAAACTTTGCTTCTTCCTTCCAAAAAGGAATAACCTTTTCTTCCCACTGCCATTTAACCACCTTGCTAAAATCATCTGGCCAGGGACAGGTTACCCAGTTAGGATAGATATCACTTTCAGAAGCTCCTGGGCATCCGGAGAAAGTAATTACTCTTTCTACTCCCAATTTTTCTGCCAGAAGAATAGTGTTATGTTGCACTTCTCTATGCTTAGTGGAAAGAGAAGATTGAGGATGAAGAGGATTGCCATGACAGGAAAGAGCGCTTATTTCAAGACCTCTTCCGTATATGGCCTTTTTGAAAAATTGAAACTTCTTTTCATCTTCAAGAAGTTCTTTCACCTTGCAATGAGCATCCCCCGGATAATTTCCGCATCCTATCTCCACCGCATCTACCCCTATTTCCTTAACATAATCCAGAGCTTTTTCTAAGGGCTGTTGCTGAAAAAGCACCAAAAACACTCCTATTTTCATCTTTCCACCTCCCTTAATTTATCCTGGTAGCCATAAGGCTTGAGAACACGCCGTGAACAAACTATCTATCAACTTTTAACTTGAGCCTTATCTTTCTCCTTGCGGAAAGAAAGATTCTCCCCCTTTACTTCTACTACTACTGTATCCCCCTCTTTAAACTTACCTTCAAGAATATTCTCCGAAAGAGGGTTCTCAATTAATCTCTGAATTGCTCGACGAAGAGGACGAGCTCCGAAATCAGGATCATACCCTTCTCGGGCAATTAAATCTCTGGCTTCTTCGGTTACCTTCAAAGAGATATGCTTCTCTTTCAATAGCTTTTTCTCTTCTTCCAGCATTAAATCTACAATTTTTTTTATCTCCTTCAGAGTAAGAGTATGAAAAACAATAACCTCATCAACTCGATTCAAGAATTCGGGTCGGAAAGTCCTTTTTAACTCAGACATAACTCTCTTTTTTGTCTCTTCGTATGATAAACCTCCCTCTTCTTCTGCCTGAAATCCTAAAGTAGCACCCTTACCAAGTTGCTCTGTCCCTAAATTAGAGGTCATAATCAATACCGTATTTCTAAAATCGACCGTATGACCCAAATTATCCGAAAGTCTCCCGTCTTCCATAATCTGGAGAAGAATATTAAAAACATCAGGATGAGCCTTCTCTATCTCATCAAGAAGAATTACCGAATAAGGACGTCTTCTTATCTTCTCGGTTAATTCTCCTCCCTCCTCATATCCTACATAACCCGGAGGAGCACCTATAAGACGAGAAACAGTAAACTTTTCCATATACTCAGACATATCCAGAATAACCATAGCATCTTCATCTCCAAAAAGAAACTCCGCTAAACTTCGAGCAAGCTCTGTCTTACCCACACCCGTAGGACCAATGAAAATGAAAACACCGATCGGACGACGAATATTCTTTACTCCAGCTTGGGCTCGACGAATAGATTGAGACACTGCTTTTATAGCCTCATCCTGGCCAATTACTCTCTTATGTAAAGCTTCTTCCATCCGTAGAAGTCTCTTGGATTCTCTTTCTGTTAAATCTCTTACAGGAATATTTGTCCAACTGGAGACAATATAAGCTACATCTTCACTGGTCACTTTCCCCGTGCTCTCTTTCTTATTCTTATAATTTTCCCACTTCTCCCTTTCTTCTTCTAAGATCTGCTTTAATCTTCTTTCTTTATCTCGAAGGTCGGCCGCTTTCTCAAACTCCTGAGCTTTTACCGAAGCTTCTTTCTCCTTACGCAATTGGGCAAGCTCCGCCTCTACCTTCTTGAGTTTCTTTGGACGAGTATCTGTCTGAAGTTTCACGCGGGCAGCTGCTTCATCTATTACATCAATAGCTTTATCTGGAAGGAATCGCCCCTGAATATACCTGTAAGAGAGTTTAGCCGCGGCCACTATTGCTGCATCCGTAATCTTTACTCGGTGATAGGCCTCATATTTATCTCTTAAACCTTTCAAGATTTCAATGGTCTCTTTAACTGAAGGTTCGTTAACCATTACTGGTTGGAACCTTCTTGCAAGAGCTTCATCACTCTCAATATATTTTCGATACTCATCGAGTGTAGTCGCCCCTATACACTGTAGTTCTCCTCTGGCTAAAGCGGGTTTAAGAATATTAGAAGCATCGATAGCTCCTTCAGCCGCTCCTGCTCCTACTAAAGTATGAACTTCGTCAATAAAGAGAATAATATTCTTTGCTTTTCTAATTTCTTCTAAGATTCTTTCCATCCTTTTTTCAAATTCTCCCCGATATTTAGTTCCCGCTACTACCCCTCCCAGTTCTATAGTTACCACCCTTTTATTTAAAAGAGATTCAGGGAGTGAAGCCTCAGCAATCCTTTGAGCCAATCCTTCAGCAATAGCTGTCTTCCCTACCCCGGCTTCTCCGATAAGAACGGGATTATTCTTTGTTCTTCGAGAGAGTATTTGAATTACACGCTCGATCTCTTTCTCTCTTCCTATCACCGGATCCAGCTCTCCATTTTTAGCTAACTGGGTGAGATCTCGCCCAAACCTATCAAGAGTAGGAGTCCTGCTGGGTTTGCCTGCCTTTCGCGAAGGAACTTTTCCCTCTAATAATTCTATGATTTCTTCTCTTAATCTCTCTAAATCCACTCCTAATCCTGTAAGAACCTGCGCCGCTATTCCTTCGCCTTCTATCATTAACGCTAAGAGAAGGTGTTCAGTCCCAATGTAGCTATGCCCTAAATTTCGTGCTTCTGTTACTGCCAATTCCAGAACTTTCTTAGCCCGGGGAGTAAAGGGGATTTGACCTAAGAATATAGTTCCTCCACCTCTATCCACTGCTTTTTCAACTTCTTTCTTTACCTGGTCTAAATCTACTCCCAGATTTTCAAGAGCAGTAATAGCTATACCGCTTCCTTCTCGAATTAATCCCAGGAGGAGATGCTCTGTTCCCAGATAATCATGATTTAATCTTTTAGCCTCTTCTCTGGCTAAAAGAATTACTCTTCTCGCACGTTCGGTAAATCTATTAAACATTTTTTTTCTCCCATATAATTTTTAAAAAATTAATCAATACTCAAGAGTTCACCTCTTTGAGGCCCAATAGAAAGAAGACGAATGGGAATTCCTCCTATCTCCTCAATCTTTTTGAGATATTCTCGAGCCCTCAAAGGAAGGTCTTTAAAATTTCTAAGAGAGGAAGTATCCTTCCTCCAACCTTCCATTTCCTCATAAACAGGTTCAACCTTCTCCCACATAAAACTTTGAAAAGGAAAATCTCGAATAATTCTTTTTCCATATTTATAAGCTACACAAATCTTTATCCTCTCAAAACTGTCTAAAACATCGAGCTTGGTAAGAACAAGCTCATCAAGACCATTTACTCTGGCAGCGTATCTTAAGATAACTCCGTCAAACCATCCACATCTTCGAGAGCGATGAGTAGTAGAACCATACTCTTTTCCTCTCTCCCGGAGAATATTCTCAATCTCACCTCTCACTTCCGTAGGAAAAGGGCCCTCTCCTACCCGGGTAACATAAGCTTTAGTCACCCCTATTACCTTATCTATACAGGTAGGACCTATTCCTGCTCCTGCACAAACACCTCCGGCAACAGAATTGGAAGAAGTTACATAAGGATAAGTTCCATAATCAATATCTAAGAGTGTTCCCTGAGCTCCTTCAAAGAGAATATTTTTCTTTTCCTGAATTAATTTGTGAATGAGAAGAGAAGTATCGATGATATATTTTCTTAATCTTTTTCCATAATCCAAATATTGCTTCCAGATTTTTTCGCAGGAAAATTCTGAATTTAGGAACTCCTTCCAGAATTTCAGGTTCATCCTTAACTTATTTAATAAAACTTCCTTCTTCAGTAAATCACTCACTCTTATACCCCGACGGGCTATCTTGTCCGCATAGGCTGGTCCCACACCCTTTCTGGTGGTCCCTATTCTCATCTTTCCTCTTCTTTCCTCCTCAATTTCCTCTAACTTTTTATGATAAGGCATAATCACATGAGCATTCCCAGAGAGATAAAAATTATCTAATTTAACCCCCCTCTCCTGAAGTTCTTCAATCTCTTTTAGTAAAACTCCAGGATCAATCACCACTCCATTACCTACAATGCATTTTTTTTCAGAATAAAGGATTCCCGAAGGAATAAGATGAAAAATAAATTTTTCTCCATTTACTATTACTGTATGCCCGGTGTTGTTCCCTCCTTGAAACCTCACCACAGCATCTACTTTTTTAGCCAGAGAATCAATAATTTTACCCTTCCCCTCATCTCCCCACTGGGTCCCTACAACTACGGTATTCAAATCATCCTCCTTACTCTACCGTCCTAAATTCTGGATTTTCGAAACGAGTATATTCACTAATGAAAGTTAAAGGAATCGTTCCTATCGGACCCCGGCGCTGCTTATTAATTATAATCTCAGCTTTCCCTTCATCTTCAGGTGCTCTGGTATAATAATGTTTTCGATATAAAGAGAGGACTAAATCCGCATCCTGTTCAATAGCGCCTGATTCTCGCAAATCAGAAAGTCGGGGTCGCGTGTCCTCTCTTCGCTCCACAGCCCTGCTTAATTGAGATATAGCTACTACAGCTATTCCCAGTTCCTTAGCTATAGCTTTTAAAGAACGTGATATCTCGGAAATTTCCTGCTGTCTATTTTCCGATCTTTTATCCCCTTCCATTAATTGAAGATAATCTACGATAGCCAGTTTAATATTGTGTTCTGCTTTTAACCGACGGGTTTTAGCTCTTAGCTCTAAAACATCTATATTGGGAGTATCATCAATATAAATAGGAGCAGAGGAAAGAATAGTAGCTACATCTGTAAGATGAGACCAATCGTCTTCAGAAAGAAAACCGGTGCGTAGTTTCTGACTATCCACTCTTGCTTCAGCACATAGCATTCTCTCTACTAACTGTTCTTTAGCACTCTCCAAACTGAATATTATTACCGGAATTTTGGCTTCAATTCCAGCATACTGGGCAATATTCAAAGCAAAAGCAGTTTTCCCCATTGAAGGACGGCCAGCGACCACTATCAAATCTGAAGGCTGAAAACCCGAAGTCAATCTATCTAACTGAGTAAAACCTGTAGGAATCCCGGTAATATTCTCTCTTCTATCATAAAGCTTTTCTATATGTTTAAAAGTCTCGGTTAAGACTTCTTTAATATGGACAAAGGGAGTCTTAATTCTTTGCTGGGTAATATTAAAAATAGAACTCTGAGCTTTGTCCAGAATAACACCTAAATCCTCTGAATCTTCATAAACCAGGGAATTAATATATTCAGATGATTTAAGTAATTCCCGCAAAATCTGTTTTTCCCGAACAATCTGAGCGTAATAAGTAGCGTTTATAGTAGTGGGAACTGAGTCTACAAGCTCAGTTAAATAAACAGACCCTCCTACTTCTTTTAATTTTTTCTTCTTACGAAACTCTTCTCTTAAGGTTACTAAATCCACAGGTTTATTCTTGTTAAAAAGATTAACTATTTCCTCATAAATAAGCCGATGAATTTTAGAGTAAAAGCAATTTCCCTCCCGAATAATCTCCAAAACTTTAGGAATAACCTCTTTATCTAAAAGCATTGCTCCCAGGACTGCCCGCTCAGCCTCCAGACTTTGAGGAGGAATTTTCCCTGAGTTTAAAGACGATTTCTTATTCATCTTTAAAGACGGACTACTCGTGCATCTAATATTTCTTCCATTTTCAATAGTTCTTCTATTGCTTGACGAGGAGGAAAACTATCCAGAATATAAACAGACACATTCTTACTTCCCCGTGTTTTTCTCCCCATTTGCAGTCCTCCAATATTTACTCCAAACTTTCCCAGAATAGTACCTATTTTCCCTACTACTCCGGGTTTATCTACATTGGAAGAAATCAAGAAATTCCCCCGAGGAAGAAAATCCAGAGGATATCCGTTTATACCCACTATACGGGAAATCTCTTTCCCAAATACTGTCCCTTCTATTTTCTTCTCCTGAATATCCGTAGTCAACTTTACCGAAATTAAACCATTAAAACCCTCTACTTCCGGGTTTTTGACTTCCACTACTTTTATTCCTCTCTCTTTAGCTAAAAGAAGAGCATTCACATAATTAATAATTTCTCCTTCACGAAGAAAAGACTTTAAAAATCCCCTAATCACCTTTGCAGTAAGAAAAGCTATCTCCAAATTTACCAACTCTCCGGCATAAATAATTTCTAACTCCTTAGGATGTCCCTCAATCAGTTGGGCTTCTAATTCTCCTATTTTCTCTGCCAAACAAAGATAGGGCTTCAGTCTCTTTTGTGCTTCCGGAGAGATCATAGAGACATTCACCGCATTTCTTATCATACCTCCTTTAAAAAAATCTATTATTTGGGAGGCTATGTCAATAGCCACCCTTTTCTGCGCCTCCTGAGTAGAAGCCCCTAAATGAGGAGTAAGAATTACTGAATCCAGTTTTAATAAAGGGCTATCAAAAGGTTTTCCTTTTTCAAAAACATCAAGGGCAGCTCCTTTAATCCTTTCTGTTTTAAGAGCTTCATAAAGAGCTTCTTCATCAATAATTCCTCCACGAGCACAATTAACTATCCTTACCTCTTTCTTCATTAAAGAAAATTCTGTTTTCCCGATAAGATTTCTGGTTCTCTCAGTAAGAGGAGTATGAATAGTCAAATAATCTACTTGAGTTAAAAGTTTCTTCAGCTCCAGCAGGGTAACTCCCAGTTTCTCTGCCCTCTCACGAGAAACAAAAGGGTCATAAGCCACCACTTTCATCTTTAAACCCTGAGCTCTCTTTGCTACTTCACTTCCAATCCTTCCCAAACCTATTATTCCCAAAGTTTTTCCGTAAACTTCCGACCCCATAAATTTCTTCCGTTCCCACTTTCCCTCTCTTAAAGAGGCGTGAGCCTGGGGAATATTTCGAGAAAGAGCAAGAATTAAAGAGATGGTATGTTCAGCAGCAGAGATAGTATTTCCTCCAGGGGTATTCATTACAATTATTCCTTTCTTGGTAGCTGCTTCCACATCTATATTATCTACCCCTGTTCCTGCTCTTCCAATTACTTTGAGTTTATTAGCCGCGCGGATTACTTTTTCAGTAACCCGGGTCTCACTACGCACAATAAGGACCTCATATTCGGGAATAATTTTAATAAGCTCTTCTTCATTTAATCCCAGAGCCTGTTTTACCTGGAATCCTCCCTCTTCACTTAATTTTCTTATTCCCTCTTTTGAAAGGGAATCGGTGATTAAAATTCTCACTCTTCACTCCCTGATAAAACCTTTTCTGCTGCCTTTACTCCTTCACCCAAAT
Organism: Candidatus Aerophobota bacterium; assembly: GCA_021158005.1. Classification (GTDB taxonomy): domain Bacteria; phylum Aerophobota; class Aerophobia; order Aerophobales; family JAGGVN01; genus JAGGVN01. The sequence goes on from JAGGVN010000060.1 coordinate 10,669, forward strand.
TCACCTTAAAACCCATCTGGGAAAGAGCCATTTCCAGAGAAGATATCCCTGCCATTATATCAAGAGCATCTACCCATCCCAGGTGAGCAATACGGATTATTTTACCTTTCAATTTCCCTTGCCCCCCTGTTATTTCCACGCCATACCTATCTCGCATCAACGCTCTCAATTTCTTATCCTCAATTCCCAAAGGCAATTCAATGGCAGTTACTATATTAGAAGGAGCTTCGCTAAAAATCTTCAAACCCAGAGCCAAAACCCCCTTTCGAGTAGCCTCAGCTAAACGAGCGTGATGCTTTAAAATGTTATCCTCTCCTTTTTCTTTAATTAATTTCAAAGATTCTCTTAAAGCACAAATTAGCGAAACAGCAGGAGTAAAAGGAGTTTGATTATTTTTCTGCATCCGCAAAGCTTCTTTGAAATTCCAGTAATATCTGGGAAGAGTAGATTCTTCTACCAACTTCCAGGCCTTATCTGATAAACTAACAAAAGCTAATCCCGGCGGAGCCATTAAAGCCTTCTGAGACGCTCCTACAACTACGTCTACTCCCCACTCATCAGCAGGGAGATACTCCCCCCCCAATCCACTGATAGCATCCACCACTAAAACAGCTTCTGTCTCTTTTACTATCCTTGCTATAGACTTAATATCATAGACTACTCCTGTGGAAGTCTCCACTAACTGAGTAAATACCGCCTTTATTTGGGAATCCCGCGAAAGCTCTTTTTCTATAAGATTGGGATCAACTACTCTTCCCCACTCAACATCTATACCAGTTACCTGAAGGCCAAAAGAAGCACCAATATCTGCCCATCTCTCACCAAACTTTCCTCCTTTAATTACTAAGATTTTATCTTTTGGTGAGAGAAGGTTCACTATTACTGCTTCCATAACGCCTGTCCCTGAACAGGTAAAAATTAAGACCTCATTCCTCGTTTGAAAAATAGACTTTAGCCCCTCACGGACCTCCTGAAAGACTTTAAGAAATTCATCACTACGATGATGAATAATTTCTTTTGCCGCAGCTATTCTCACCTGAGGAGGAAGAGAAGTAGGCCCGGGGGTAAGTAACCTCCTATTCATCTTATTTCCTTCTATTTATGTTTACTTTAAAATTTTTCTCTTTTTCCACACTCCACAAAGAATACTCTCTTTCTCGAGGATAAATCTCGAGGCTACTTTGTTAGAGATAAACTCCCACCTCTTTCCTTCAAAATCTTCTTTTTTTTCAGGAAGTTTCTCTGACGCTAATTCTTCTATCTCCTTCAAAATGTACATAGCCGTCAATTTTAGCAAAGAGGGTATCATCTCTCCCTTTTCCCACATTAAAGCCCGGGAGAAATTTACTGCCTCTTTGCCGAACCAGGATAGTCCCTGCTTTCACATATTCACCACCGAACTTCTTTACTCCCAGACTCTTGGGAGCACTATCTCTACCATTAGAAGAATGACCCTGTCCTTTCTTATGAGCCATTGTCTACTCCTTTAACTCACTGATGCCTATGGCCAGAACAATTACCCCAATTACTATAGCTGCCACTCCTACAATTCCCTTAAGAAAGGTAAGAACTGAGGAAGCAAAAATCACTACCAGCCATATACCTACTATTGTGGCTATTGCTCCTCCCACTATCATTAACCACTTTTTCATCTTATCCTCCTTTTCCCTTAGTTAGTTCTTTGTTGAATATACAACAACTTCTCCTTAAAGAATTGAAAACAGGGCAAATAAGCTTCCATCTTACCAAAAATATTTAAAAAACTTTTACTGTGGTTCAGGAGAGAGGGAGATGTAAGCCGGGTTCTGTTACTGAAGAAAGATTACTCTTTCCTCCAGTGGTGGTCATTTATCTAAGACTTAAGTTACCTTAAGTCTTCAGCGGCTTACCCGAGGTTAAACCTCCTATTTAGCCTTGCTCCGGATAGGGTTTGTCCAATCAAGGAATTACTTCCTTAATTAGTAGGCTCTTACCCCACTTTTGCACCTTTACATCTTACAACAAGATGTAGTCTGGTTTCTGTGACACTTTCCGTAAGGTTGCCCTTCCTGGGAATTACCCAGTATCCTTTTGAAGGAGCCCGGACTTTCCTCAAAAGATTTTCTAAAAATCTTTTGCGACCACCTCACTCCCTCTTTCCTTACTAATGGCTCTCTTAGCTAATTTATCTGCTTCTTTATTTTTAAATCTTTGAATATAATTAAAATTTAATTCTTCAAAAAATTTCCTTAAATATTTTACCTGATGATAAAAAAGCTGTAAAATATTATTTCGGACTCTATAATTTCCGTGTAGTTGGTTGACTAAAAGCTCGCTATCCAGAAAACATATTACTCTTTTTGCTCTTAAAGCGAGAGCTTCCTCTAATCCATAAATCAATGCGAGATATTCGGCCACATTATTGGTAGTAATTCCCAAAAATTCGCTTCCTCTTTTAACTAAACTCCCTTCGTTGTTATAAAGGAGCCATCCTGCCCCGGCTTTTCCCGGATTTCCTGAAGAAGCACCGTCACTGTAAAGAATAACTTTATCTAATTCTTTCATTTTTCTGGGCTACTTCTTTAATTTCTGAATTTCTTCTTCTTTTCTCTTAATTTCCTCTTCTAATTTTGCAATCTTCTTTCCTATCCGGTTTAATTCCTCATTATCTAATTTTTTATAAAGCTCGGACTCATAAACTTTCTTCCCTAATCTGATAATCTCGTCCTTCTTCTTCCTCTCTATATCCCGAATTTGAGATCTCAACTTAGTAGTCTGGGTAAGAGTTTTTGTCTGAGTAGCAAATTTTTCTATCCCTTCTTGAGTCATCTTCTTAAGTGTTTTTCTTATTTCGTCTAACTTCTTCCCCCACTCTTTCGCTTCTTTTTCTGTCTTATCTACACCTTCTTGAGTAATAACTCTTATTCTTTGAGCAACCTCATCTAACTTTCTCCCCATTTCTTCAAATGCTCCCATCCCTCTCACCTCCTCATTATTAAACCTGGCAAGATAATCTAAAAAAATACTTCAATTCTTAGCAATATATCAACGCGCCTGAGAGGAGTCGAACCCCCAACCCACGGATCCGAAGTCCGTTGCTCTATCCAGTTGAGCTACAGGCGCGATATCTAAAAGGAATAAAGAATATTCTCTTTTATTCCCCAACTCTATTTGTAAGTCTATTCAAAGAGACTCTTCAGATTGCAGAACTAAAGCGGGAAACGGGATTCGAACCCGCGACCCTCAGCTTGGGAAGCTGATGCTCTACCCCTGAGCTACTCCCGCAAAATATTTAAAGAGGATAAACTTTGTACAGCTATATTATACCATAACTATCTTAAAAAGCAACCAAGTTTGATAAGCCTCATCGTTTGCTCACTGGCGTTCATTAAATTAGTTCGGGCATTTTTTAAAGCCTTATCAAGAGGAAGAATTTGATCAACACAGCTAACTATAGCACTTACTCCCTCTTTATATAAAATTCCTTTTTCCTTTACTTCTCCTCCAATAAGAACTAAAGGAATATTCCTCTTTTTGGCTATTTTCAACACTCTTAGAGGGACTTTTCCATAAAGAGTCTGCTCATCTATTCTCCCTTCCCCGCTAATTACCAGATCCACCCCCTTCATCTTTTCTTCTAAATGAGAAGCTTCCATAATTATCTCTGCCCCTGATTTAATTTCTGCATCCATAAAGGCAATCAGACCCGCACCCAGACCTCCAGCTGCTCCTGCTCCCGGAATATCTCTTACATCTTTACCCAGAAATTTCTTAATCATTTGGGCAAAGTGAGCCATATTATCTTCCAGAATTTTTACCATCTTCTCATCAGCTCCCTTTTGAGGTCCGTATACCTTAGCTGCTCCTTTTTCCCCACATAAGGGATTATTTACATCAGAGGCTACCACAACCTTCACCTTCTTTACCCTGGGATCAAAATGCTCCATATTAATACTCACAATTTCCCCTAAACTTCCCCCTCCAAAACCAATCTCCTTACCTTCCCTATCCAAAAATTGAGCCCCCAGAGCCTGCGCCATTCCTACTCCTCCATCAATAGTAGCACTCCCTCCAATTCCTATAATTATTTTCTTACATCCCTCATCTAAAGCTGCCTTAATTAATTCTCCTGTTCCGAAAGTGGTAGTAATAAGAGGATTCCTTTTTCTCGGGGGAACCAGAGAAAGGCCAGAAGCCTGAGCCATTTCAATTACTGCCGTCGCTCCCTCAGAAAGAATTCCAAAAGAAGCTTCTATCTTTTCTCCAAGGGGAGAAGTCACTTCTCTGGTGAGGATTCTTCCTCCGACAGCTCCCACTAAAGCTTCTACTGTCCCTTCCCCTCCATCAGCCAGAGGAACCTTTATCACCTTTGCTTCAGGAAAAACTTTTCTTATCCCTTTTTCTATGACTTCTGCTACTTCCTTAGCTTTGAGAGTCCCCTTAAAAGAATCGGGGGCCACCAGAATCCTCATCTTCATTTTATTACCTGGGTCCCAATTCCTGTATCAGTAAAAACTTCTAAAAGAAGAGAATGGGGAATTTCCCCGCTGATAATATGAACTTTCTTTACCCCTCCTTTTAGAGCACGCTGACAAGCTCTAACTTTAGCCATCATTCCCTCCTGGATTTTTCCCTCTTTTATGAGAGTATCTATCTCTCCCATTCTCAAGGTAGAAATAGGACCTCTTCTACCAGAAGAATCTCTCATAATTCCCTCCACATCTGTAAGAAAAATAAGCTTTTCGGCTCTCAAAGCACAGGCAATTTCTGCCGCTACCAGATCAGCATTTATATTAAGCGTTTCTCCTTGTAAGGTTACCCCTATAGGGGCAATTACGGGAATAAATCCCCCCTCCTCCAGAATCTTAATGGGGAGAGAATTTATTCTCTCTACTTCTCCTACTAATCCTAAATTCTTATTTTTACACCTTCTTGCTAAAATAAGCTGTCCATCTTTTCCCTCAAGACCAACAGCTCGGGCACCTAATTGATTAATTAAAGAGACTATCTCCTTATTGATTTTCCCGACAAGAACCATTTCTACAACCTCCATTGTCTCTCTATCAGTAACCCGGTTCCCTTCGATAAAACGGGGTTCTAATTGAAGCCTTTTCATCATCTCGGTTATAGCTTCCCCTCCTCCGTGAACTAATACGGGCCTTATACCTACATACTTCATTAAGACCACATCTTCTGTTATCTTCCTCTTCAAATCTTCTTTTAACCAGGCTTTCCCTCCATACTTTATTACCATACTTCTACCATAGAACTCTCTAATATAAGGAAGAGCCTCTATAAGAGTCCTTGCTCGTTCTATTGCTTCTTTCAATTTAACCCCTTAATTAGTATACATCTGTTTGCTTCTATATATTCTCTCCATCTTTTCCCTGTTTATCCAGACCAGCTTTACTTTCTGAGCGGGAAAATTACCCTGTAAGGACAGGATTTTGGATTAAATTTTTCCCTTCAATTACAACTTCTGTCTCACTTTTTTTTCAATCTCTCCTCCTCAGAATAGTCTATCTTAAGTTTTAACGAAATCTAAAAACTCTGTATTTGTCAGCATTTCACATTGAATTCCTTATCTTTTTTTATTCTGTTTTCTAAGTTTATAATGTTCCCGAGAGTAAAACTCAATTCCTCGGCTACTTTCTTAGCCCTTTCTGCTAACTTCTCACTTAAATAACCCAATTTTAGCGCGCGGTCCAATAATTCTTCCTCAATCACCCTCACCTTCCCATCCGGCCACTTAACCACATCTATTTCTAAGTCAATGTATCTCACTTTATCGGAATAAAATTCCACCGGGGTATTTATATTATAATATTCTCCAATAAGCCTGTTATCCCGGTGATGATAAGTATGCTTACAAATCCAATCTCCTTCTTTTATCTCAGTAATAGCATAATCTCCAGGTTCTTTTGGCAAACTTAATCCATTGTATTCACCCCTTCCTTTATACTTTGTTCTTTTGAGAACCAGTTTTCTTTCCTCAGGGTTAATTTCAATTATTTCACCTTCGGAGAGAGAAATAACCTCTCCATCCAATTTTACATGATGGACAGCTACTATTTCCCCCTTCTCTAACTTATCCCAAATCAATCTTTTCTCTAAACTTCTGCCTACTTTCTCCCTTCTCTCAGGATGGCTGGCAAGCTGCATTTTTTCCATTAAATCTACATATTCAGAGGCAATTATCCTCATCCGGTGATGATTAAGAACAGTGGGAAGGATTTCATTTCGTAGCTCATCCAGGGCAGCTTTGGCCAGATAAGGAAATTCCAATTCCATAAAATTTAGTTTACCGTATTTTCTTTCCCGAAAGATGACATCATAGAACTTTTCCCTTATCAATTTTACTACAAAACTTAACTTAACAGGATCACCTTTTAACAGAACGCCTTGTTTATTCTCAAGGTCCACGATTTCCACATCAACCGGGCCGAAAGAATAAATTTTTTTATAGCTGGTAAACCTTTCCCTGATTGTCCTGGACGGTTGAATTATGGCTAAATCATGATCCAGGAAGAATTTAGTGAGGGCAGTGGCGTAAATTCCCCTTATCTTGAGGCCAACCTCCATCTTTTACCTCCGCAACCCCACTCCTTTTATTCTAATTAAGTTATCTTTCACGCTGGTTTTTGCTCCAAGCATTTTTTCTACCAACCATAGCCTTGTCTCAATATGCGCGGTCATCCGGGGAATCAAATACTCACTTTCACCTTCAGCCAAAGCACAGAAAGGTATTAACTGGTCTGCTAAGTGTCTATCAACGGTAGCATCGGACCTTAAATCCTCAATTAAATTTTTAGCCACTTCTCTTCCAATAAATTCAGCACTTCTTCCTAATTTTCCAGCCATATCTGACCCTATCAGGCATCCTGTATCCGTTTTTGTCCAGATAGCCAGAGAAGCTCCAGCTTGCCCGGAAGCTTCCTGGTAAACCGGACTTTCTCTGGTATCGTAAAGTATTTCTATCTTTACCTCATATCCTTTTGTTCTTAATTCCCTCCCACATTGTTCTGCCATTCTCTGTGAAACTCTCCTTTCTTTAAGCATAGAGGAAAGGGCTATTCCCTTTATATCACTTACCTTACCCTGTTCAAGTAAGGTAATAGGCTTTAACTTTTCTTTTTGAGGGTTAACCTCTATTTCAATAATTCCTCCACCGGTAGGAACATAACCCGGTTTGATTATCTTCAAATCGGCATCTACACCCATTTTTCTCAAAAGAGGAAGTAAAACATATTTTAAGTGGAAGACTGAGGGAGCAAAATCCTGAAACAGCCCTCCCGTAATCTTGTAAGTAGATGGCTTTGAAGCGAAGAGAGCTAGAGGTAACACAGTAAAAGCCAACATCGTGGTAGACCCGGCGGTTCCAATATCCCAATCGAATTTACCACCCTTTATATTCCTCCCCGGTCTAAATCTTACTTCCCTTGCCCCCACTTTTGCTCCTTCCGATTTTCCCTGGCAAATCTGCTGACAGGCTTCCATTCCTTTTAAATGTTGACGTCTTAGCCCGGGCTTTTCTCTTTTAGCCCGAATATTTATTAGATGAATTTCTTGAGAGGTTAAAACCGAAAAAGAGACTGCATCTCTGACTATGGTTCCAGAACCTGATTTATAACTTCCATCAATCTCCATCACTTTTACTTCCTCATTTTGGGAGCATCTTAGAAATAATATCTCTGCGGTGAGAAAAAGGTATCCTTCTCTATTTTCAATCAAGGGAACTTCGGACTTTCCCTTCGGGTAGATCCTCTGAAACTTCTTTTATTTTTAAAGATAGCCACAACCTAAAGGTCATTCCAAGGAAAGAAAAATTTGATATACATCTACAGCCTCTTAAGCCTCCTAGCCGACAAATAATAGATGCAAAACTGAAGGCTCAAACAAAATTTTTTAACTATCCGGAATATCCAATAGGGAATACATATAACGGCTTGCGTTCCTCAGGTAGATTCAACACCCTTGGAACCTCATCATCCCGGAATGCTCCTATGGGAACATTTCCCAGTCCCAGAGCTACAGCCTGCAAACAGATATTTTGTCCCACATGCCCGGCTTCCATATGAACATAGCGAATCCCCCTTTCTCCATATTTACCGGTTGTTCTTTCATACTCAGCGGTTATTACAATGGAGAGAGGAGCATCAGCAATAAACATTTGAGCAAAACAGGCCTTAGCAAGAGAATTCTGCCAGTCTCCTTTTAAAATTAGATTCAGGGCGTAATTAGTCGGATGGTAGTAATATACCCCTGACTCAATTCCTTTCACCTTTCTCACCACAAAATAAATCTCCAGAGGATATAAAGCACCACCAGAGGGAGTCGCTCTTTTAAATCCTCCTTCTTCAGTAATACCTTGAGCTGCCCAAAGAACTTGGGGAAACTTGCTCCAGAGTTAAAGACTTATCTTCAAAACTTCTTTTTGACCTTCTTTTCTTTATTACCTCCTCAAGAGACATTTTTCCTTTACTTACAGGGGTAGGCAGTTGAATATCTTCAATCTTTTCTGCTTTTGCTTCTTTATCAGAAAAAATCTCAGACATCACCATTAAATCTCCTAATATGCTGATTAATATGATATTTATCGCTAAAATTTTAACTTCATCTCCCTTATTAACATATTCTTAGAGAAGCTCTTTCTCCAATTTTTGCAAAAAACAAGATTACCGTTGATACGAAGCTACCAGAATAACTCCTTCTTTCTTAGCTAATTCAGAAGCACTGGGGTGGATAAGGTATCCAAACATTACTTTTAGAATTTCACCTTTAACTTGAGAAGTTATTGGGGATATTTGGTGGAGAAATTTCTTTACCTCTCCCTCATAAATTTTAGATTTTGTCTCTCCTAAGATAACGATTTTCTCTCCATCTTTCCTACCCTCCCCATAAAGATTTATTTCTACTTGAGTCTTTTCATCAATTTTAAAGAACTTTCTCCTTAGCTCAGCTACATAAATATTATAATGTCTTTCTAAGTATCCTGGTAATACTACTCGAGCAATATCCTCCAATCCAAATCCTATAGTAGCGCTTAATCCTCCTACTTCTTTTCTCATCTCTCTCATTGACCTCTCTGTCTTGGCCTGAGCCTGAGCTAACTCTCTTATTGCTTCTTCTAATCTTCTCATCTCTTCTTCTGTCCTGGCTTGAGCTTGGGCTAACTCTTCTACCCTTTTCTCTGTCCTGGCTTGAGCCTGAGCTAACTCTTCCACTCTTTTCTCTGTTCTTGCTTGAGCTTGGGCTAACTCTTCTACTATTCCCTTTAACTCCCGAAAATCTTCTCTGAATATACGAAGCTCTTTTATTCTCTCATCAACAATAGCTATAATAGCTTTATATACATCCGGTGTTATTTTATTAATCATCTATGTTTCTCTCCTCATCTTAAGAAAGCAAAATACCGCTGATCTTGCTCCCCTTCCAGCTTTCTTTATAAAATAACCACCACCTTCAGGTCAAAACAAAAAATAAGCTAAAATCTTAACATCTAAACTCTTTCTGGAAGAGATTTTGAAGGTAGAAATTTTACCTAATCTCTTTATTTACCATAACTCCTTTTTGAGTTATGTCAAATCGCCAAACAATTAATTACTAACCATAAAGTGGTTCATCAGGTCTCGGTAGTCTCCTCTCCACCGGCAAAAGTTCGGGACCAGCTTTTTTCGGCTCTGATAAATAGTAATAGGCAGTACTGGCATAGTCATTACTCAAATTATTAGCGTGGCCATGTTCAATAGTTACCAGGATACTCTTACGGAAACGAATAGGATCCTCAATATAATAACGATAAACTGTATTCTTTCCTTTCCACCGCCAATCAGGATTACCACTGTAAAGAATAACTCCATGATAAGGAGCATTATATTCCTCAGTAGGACAATAAGCGCACTGAAACCAATCTTCAGTTCCTGTTCCATGAAGAGAAGGAGGCCACTTCTCTCCATCAATAAAGATCATATCGTCTCCTTCACCGTACCAATCATTAGGATTACGCTGGAAACAATCAATATCTAAATGTGCTCCACAATAAATCCCATTTCCTTTAGCCTCAAGAATAACATAATTATCCTTCCCCTCTTTATTGAAACTCCGGGGATCTTTCCGAATAGCCTCCGGTGAGAGCTTCTCCTCAAACCCCCATCCCTTTGTATTAGCTTCCCGACGCCATTGGCAATGAAAATAAGCTAAATCTCTTACCACCTCCGAAGAATTATAAATCTCATAGTCAATGTAAAAATAGTGTCCATAAGACTTTTCCCCTTCATTCTCTACCTCAATAATTGCTCTTTCTCTAAAGGGCATTGGCCACCAGGAATTAAATCCTTTCCCATTTTGAGGACTCATTTGGAGAGGTAAAGTTATAAAATTTTTACGCATTCCATGACCCAAACCAAAGAAATCACCAATAGGACATTCTACACTGGGTTCCGGAAAATTATCCCAGTATATTCTCAAGACTATCCTTCGACAATAATCTTCCCGGGGAATCCCCAGGGTCATCCAGATATGCTTGATACACCCCGGACCTTTGATATCCGCCAGAATTTTTTTTTCTTTTGCTTCTATAATCCAGTAATCTTTATTACCTCCACTTTTATCATAACTTGAAACCCTATGACTGGTATAATCCCGCAGATAAGGAAGATTTGCTAAACTTGTTCCTCCAATCATATCTTTCCCTCCTTCTTTCACTTATTATATATACAAAAAAATTTGTGAAAGGCAAAAAATCATTTCTATTTTGACACTATCACAAAAATCAATATAATTACACTAATTAAAGAAATGAAATCTAAGAAGATTCTATTTCTTTCCAATGGATATGGAGAGGATAAAATTGCTACAGCTATAATTGAAAAATTGCTAAAAGATATACCCGAGCTAACAATCAAAGCTTTACCTTTGGTAGGGGAAGGAAATTTCTACCTAGAGAAAGGGATAGAAGTAATTTTATCTTCAAAAATGCTACCCAGCGGAGGCTTCGCTTTAAGAGCAGGCTTTTTTTCTTTTCTTAAAGATATAAAAGCCGGCTGGCTGAGGATAACCAAAAATCAAATTAAAATCTTAAAAAAAGAAAGGGAAGAGGTAGACCTGGTAATTTCGGTAGGAGATATCTGGCCAGTAATACTTTCTCTTCTCTTTATAAGAAAGACTTTGATTTTTCTCCCAACCGCTAAATCAGATTATATCCAAAAGCATCATTTTATAGAAAGATTCTTAATGAAAAAATTCTGTAAATTAGTGATTACGCGAGATAGCCAGACAGCGTCTTCTCTGAGGAACTCCGGGATAAAAGCTATTTATGTGGGAAATATAATGTTAGATTCTTTAGAAATTACAGGTGAAGATTTTGGGATAGAAAAAGATAGCTATGTAATAGGCATACTTCCTGGAAGTAAAAATGAAGCTTATGAAAATCTAAAGATTATTCTTAAAGCAGTTTCTCTTATTAAAGAAAGACTTACTTCTCAGGGGATAAGGGTAGAATTCCTTCTTTCTTTTGCTCCTTCTCTTGAGCTTAAGAAATTGAGAAATATTCTTAATGGGGAAGAGGATTGGATAATAGAGAGAAGTAGTCCCGGAGAAAAAGAAAGAGGAATAATAGGTCACCTTACTCACCGAAGAACTTTCATTAAAATAATTCAAGGGAAATTTGGCGATATTCTTAAATGCTCTCGGGTAATTATTGGACTTTCAGGCACAGGAAATGAACAAGCCGTAGGAATGGGAAAACCGGTAATTACCTTCTGGGGAAAAGGACCACAAATTACCAGAAAATTCATCTCTACCCAACAGAAAATCTTAGGGGAAGCTATCTCGGTGGTAAAAAACGAAGAAGAAGAAATAGCCAGAGAAACTATATCTTTTCTCACCAATACTCAAAAATTACAAAGAGTCAGGGAAATAGGCCAACAGAGGATGGGAAAACCCGGAGGAGTAACGAAAATGGTGAATTTAGTCAAACAAATTTTAAACAGTGAGAGAAAAATTGCATCTTAAGAAAATTAAGCCTGCCCGATGTGAGACAATTATAGAAGTATCATTATTGATTATGGTCTTTCTTTCTCCCGTAGGAGGAGCTTTAGCATTTTTTGCTCTTTTAGTAGCTGTGTTTTTCTGGATTTACAAAATGATTATTTCTAAAGAAATAAAATTAGTTCCTGCTCCCTTAAATTACCCTATCTTTATCTTCGTCCTGGTAGGATTTTGCTCTATTTTCTTCTCTACAAAACCTTTAACAAGTTTCGCTGCCTGGATTATACTTCTTACTTTCTCATTAACATATTTTCTCATAGTAAATAATCTTAAAAGTAGAAAACAGCTAGAAAGAATAATAAAGGCTCTGGTCATAGCTACTACTCTGGTGGCTGTAATAGGAATAATTCAATATTATACTGGCCTGGGAGTATCTTATCGTTTGAAATATTTTTCTTTTGATTTCCTTCAACAGGGATACAGAGTAAAATCAACTATGTCCAATCCCAATATTCTTGCGGGGCTATTTGTTCTGGCTATCCCCCTATCTCTAAGTTTATTACTGGGAAATTACAAGAAGCTTCATTATGCCTCAAAGACAAAAACCATAGGCAAAGATATATTAATGGCTCTCTCGGCATTGGCAATGATACTTTGTTTAATCTTTACTTATTCTCGTGGAGGGTGGATAGGACTTCTGGGAGCATTACTTATCTTTGGCTGGTTGAAAAATAAAAAATTTTTCATATTATTTTTACTCTCCATTCTTCTATCAACAGTATTAATAGGAGGAGTAAGAAATAGATTAGAAAGTCTTACCAATATCTACTTCTCCAGTAATATAGAGAGGCTATATGGATGGCAGAGTGCCCTAAAGATAATTAAAGACCATCCTTTTTTTGGGTGTGGGCTCAATACTTTTCAACAAATTTACCCTCAATATATGGCTCCCCAGGCAAAGGAGATGTTAGCTCATGCTCACAATACATTTTTACAAATAGGAGCAGAAATGGGACTAATAGCCCTGGGAATATTCATCTGGATATTCTTTACTTTATTTTCCCACCTGTGGTACACATTTAAAAATATTCCCGAGAGAAATTTAAATATAATAACTCTGGGGGTTTTTTCTGGTTTCGTAGGATTTTTTATTCACAGTCAGTTCGATGTAGTTATGGATTATACCCCAGTGGGACTATTGCTCTGGTCCTTAATGGGGATAGCAATGGTCCTGGGGAGATTTTCTAAGAACAGTAAAACAAAAAAATAACTATATCTCTATTTTCATATTATCAATCAATCTCGTTTCCCCTATTTTTACCGCCAGGGCAAGAAGAGCCTTTTTATCTATCTTTTCTATCTCTTCTAATGTCTTCGGATTAACTACAGCAATGTAATCTATATGAGCAAGAGGTTCCTTTTCTATTAAATTTTTCATAAAGGAAATAAGAGAATGAGGATTTCTTTCTCCTCTTTTAATTTGTTCTTTGGCAGCTACAAGAGACCTATAAAGGATAGTAGCAGCTTTTCTTTCCTCTTTATTAAGATAGGAATTACGGGAGCTTATTGCCAGTCCATCTTCTTCTCTAATAGTAGGAAGAACGATAATCTGGATATTAAAATTCAGATCTTTTACCATTTTTTTAACTACTAAAACCTGTTGGTAATCCTTTTCTCCAAAATAGCTATAATCCGGATTAATTATATTAAAAAGTTTAACGAGGACGGTAACTACCCCTCGGAAATGACCGGGCCGAGAAGCTCCCTCAAGAATAGAGGAAAGTTTTCCTTCTACTTCTACAAATGTAGAATATCCCTGAGGATACATTTCCTCTACGCGGGGAGTAAAAATTACATTCACTCCCTCTCTTCTACATAAATCTCTATCCCTTTCCAGATCTCGAGGGTAGGTCTCATAATCTTCTCCTCTCCCAAATTGAACAGGATTAACAAAAATACTTACCACTACTACCTCACAATCCTCTTTAGCCTTCTTTATTAAAGCGAGATGACCTTGATGAAGATATCCCATTGTAGGGACTAACCCTATAATTTTTCCTTCTTTCTTCCTCTCTCTTATATAGAATTTCATCTCCTCAATTTTCTCTATGAGAATCATTCTTTAATCCTTCTATAGCAATATTTTTTCTCCACCAGAAAGAAACCTCTTCCTCCCCTTCTCTTTCTCTCAATATTTTTAAAAGCCTTTTTACATTAGAGGAAGCTATCTCTTTTACCCGGGGATTCGCTTCTTCTAAAAATACTCTTTTCCATTGTAGAATAGCCTCTTTTATCTGTCCATTTTTCTCATAAGCAAAAGCTAAGATTCTCTCAAGGATAGGAGGATGTCCTTTTAGCTGAATTGCTTGTTTTATCCCCTCGATTGCCCGGGAGTATTCATAGGTCCTGAAGAGTCTAATAATAAAATCTCTGTAAATCCAGAGTCTGAAAGCATAAGGATTATTTTCTATTCCTTCATTAAGAAAAATAATAGCCGCATTTATGTGTCCTGTCTCTTCCATAACTAAGGCCCCAAAAGAGTAAGCCTCCACAAAATGGGGATCAAGCAATCCCATCACTCTAAAGAGGGGATAGGTCTTTTGAAATTTAACTTCTTTTTTCTCGCTCCAGTCGCCAAAATATTGGATTGACTGAAGGAAGAGAAAATCGACTAAAAGCTCTTTAAATCCTAAAGCGGTTAATATTCCCCCTATAAGTGCCTCTTCAGGATGGGATTCAGCCAACCACTCCACCACCTCTTTAACAGGGAATTCTTTAACTTCTTTTATCTTTTTTTCTATGCCTATTTTTAACAAAAATATACTTATTGCCAACAAAATAAAGAGTCCCTTTACCCATTTTTTCTTCATCATACTCCCTTTGAAGAGAGTGATAGAGAAATAGAAAACCTTAGGAATTCAGGGATTAAAAGCTTTCTTACTTTCGTTCAATTATTATTTTCTCTCCCTCTTTCACTCTTTTCCACTCTTCAGGATCACCCAAAAAACTCCCTACAAGATTAACCTCGCTGGCTGGTCTGATTTCCTTCTCTGTAGAAATAGGAGTCTTTCCAAAGAATATGCAAAAACATTGGCCTTCAGGCCAGTAAGCAATATTACCTATTTCTACTGTTTCTACTCCTTTCTCTATTTCCTTTTTGACAGGGATTTTAAAGTAAATCTCTTCTCCCCAGAGATTCACTCTCCCCTCAATGGGTAATTTCTCCCAGATAGCTTTAGCTGTTTCACTCTCATTTAGCTCAGCTTCCATTTGAACTTCATCAGTAACAATCCTTATTATACGCATCTTTTCTCCTTTCCACAAACCATTCTTACATCCTTTAGCTCTCAAGTTAAGAGAAAAGGAGGTTTAAATTCATTCTATTTTAACCTTATTATCCGAAAATGTAGAAATTATCCGACCAAAAAATATCCTATGATAATCCCCCTGAGGGTAAAATTCTCCGCTGACATTCTCAGGCACTCTTGCGGGGATAATATCATTTCTATGAAGAACTTTGCACTCGTAATGAAAAATGCATTCTGCAATCATGGGAGACTTTACTCCTTTTCCCGGCAGAGGAGTAAGATTTTTTTCCTTGAATTTGTCATAATCCCTTCCGGAAACACTTCCACAGAAAGAAACTGCTTCCCTAAGTCTCTCAGAAGGAACATTTACGGTGAAATCTCCTGTTTCCTCAATGAAACTATAGGTAAACCTGGAGGGACGAACTAATACTAAAAACATAGGCATTCCCCATATTATGCCAATTGTTCCCCAGCCAATGGTCATAACATTAATTTTCCCTTCTTTATTAACCGAGGTAAGAAGAAGTCCGCTCTCCTTCATAACCCTGAAAGTCTCTTTCAAATACTTACTGTAATCTACCTTTACTTTTTGCATTTTTATCCTCCTCATAGTGAATAATTCAATTCCATTCCCCGGTCTTTTCTCTCGTATTTCTCAAAGATTTAAGTTTCTTCTTCTAAATTAGGCTTTGCTCTCCATTCTTTTTTACAAGCCTGGTGTCTTTTTTGCTCTAAAATCTTCTTCCTGGCTCGTCTTGAGCGTCTACACTTTGCTCTCCGGATTTTCTGGCGCCGTTTCTCCTCCTCGCTCTCCTCCCCAAGGATATAATTTTTAATTTTGCGTACCAGTTCCTGTCTGGCTAAAAAACGGTTTAGAGCTTGAGAGCGAGATTTTTGCATTTTTACTTCAAACCCTGAAGGAAGGTGTTTTAAATAAACACAGGTAGCCACTTTATTTACATTTTGTCCTCCCGGACCTCCGGCTCGAATAAATTTTTCCACCAGATCTTCCTCCCGTATAGCAAATTTTCGCATCTCTTCTTCTAATGCCTTCCGTTTCTCTTCTCGAACTCCAAAGTTAAGCATCCTAAAATCTCCATCTTTCAAGGTAAGAGAAAAATACTGATAGTAAGGATAGCCCTGAGGATAGCAGAAAGACAAATCTTCCTTTCTTTCCAAATCCTACGGGTTTATAATTTTCATCAAAAGAAGAACGAATCTTTTTGGGAATATTGCCAGAGATTTCTACTGTTAAGATTTTTTTAATCCACAAAACAAAATCCTGACCTACTGGATAATCTTTAAAAAATCTATTTTAGAGAAACTCCTTATATCTTCGGGTTCTATGCCATTTTCCTGGCAGAATTTCCGGTAAAAACTATTCTTAGAATAATGGTAGCTGAAACTATATTGGATAGCTTGGAGACAAATCTTCTCAACTTCATCCCCGGAAAGACTATAGGGACTGACTACCCCGTATAAAGACTTTTCTACAGAAGTCCACTTATCTTGGGGAGGGATATAGACTTTTAAACCCCATCTAACTCATTCATATAAGTCTCAAAGCTTCTTTCTACCATATTCCCACCTTTATTGATTTTATTATGCTCAATTTCATAGTCCTGTCAAATTTTTTTAAAATTGACAGAATAGAGATATATGGTAGGATAAATCCAAAAAAATGAGAGAAAAAGACTCAAAAAAATTTTATATTACTACTCCCATATATTATGTTAATGCCCCCCCGCATTTGGGAAGTGCTTACACTACTATTGCTGCCGATGTTCTGGCAAGGTATAAACGGCTAAAAGGATACAAAGTTTTTTTCCTGACAGGGACTGATGAACACGGAAATAAGATTGCTCGTGCGGCCAAAGAAAAAGGAATTGAACCCTCTAAGCTCACTGAAAAAATAGTCTCTCACTACCAGGAGCTCTGGAAAAGATTATTCATCTCCTATAATGATTTTATTCGCACCACTCAGTCTCGCCATATTAAGGTGGTAAGAAACGTCTTCCAGAAACTTTACCAGCAAAACGATATTTATAAAGGAATCTACCAAGGATGGTATTGCGTGCCTTGTGAGAGTTTCTGGTTAGAATCACAATTAAAGGGGAACCTTTGTCCTGATTGTGGACGTAAGGTGGAAAGAATAAAAGAGGAGTGTTATTACTTTAATCTTTCTAAATATCAAAAGAGACTTTCTCAATATATAGAGAAAAATCCTGATTTCATTCAACCTCCTGCGCGTCGAAATGAGGTTATAGGCTTTATTAAAAAAGGACTAAAAGATGTCTGTGTTACTCGATTAAATTTAAATTGGGGAATTTCCTGTCCTGTAGAAAGAAGACACACTGTTTATGTGTGGATTGATGCCTTACTTAATTATATCTCCGCCTTGGGGTATTCTTTAAATGGAGAAAAATTCTCCTCATTCTGGCCCGCAGATGTTCAACTCATAGGCAAGGATATTTTAAGATTTCATTGTATAATCTGGCCTTCTCTTCTTATGGCTCTGGGAATAGATTTACCTCATTGTATTTTTGCTCATGGATGGTGGAAAGTAGAAGGAGAAAGAATGTCCAAATCAAAAGGTAATATAATCGACCCTCAAAAGATGGTAGAAAATTATGGGGCAGATACCCTTCGTTATTTTCTCCTCAGGGAAGTTCCCTTTGGAGAAGATGGAGATTTTTCCCTGAGTGCTTTTATCAAAAGGGTTAATAGTGACCTGGCAAACGACCTGGGGAATCTATTGAATAGGACTCTTCCCCTCATAGAAAAATATTCCCAGGGAAAGATTCCCCCCTGTTATGAAGAAAGAGGAATAGATAAACAATTAAGAGAGAAAATAGAAGGGATTTTTTCTCCTCTTGAGAAAGCAATGGAAGAACTTTCTTTCTCACAGGCTTTATCCTTAATCTGGGAAATAGTAAGATCAGCCAATCTCTATATGGATAAATGTTCTCCCTGGAGAGAAATTCAAAAAAAAGAGGGACTTAAAAATTGCCTGACAACTTTATACCATCTCTCCGAAACCCTTCGGTTACTGGGACTTCTTCTTTTCCCTTTTATCCCCGAATCAGCAAAAAGATTATGGGAACAACTGGGGATAAGAGAAAAATTAGAAGAGCAAACCTTTGATAAAGCTAAAAAATGGGGAAGTTTAACTATAGGAATGAAGATAAATAGAGGAAGACCCCTCTTTCCTCGAATAAGAGAATGAGATTAAAAGAAGAAACAGAATATCTCTGCGAGAAATACAATTTTACCCCCAAAAGAGAATGGGGACAAAATTTTCTCATTGACCAAAAGATTCTTAAGAGAATAATTCAAACCCTAAGGTTGACTAAAGAAGATATAGTTATGGAAATAGGGGCAGGGACGGGTATTCTTACGGAAAAATTAGTTCAAGAAGGGGTGAGAGTAATAGCTGTAGAAGTAGACAAAAAGCTATGTAAAATATTAAGAGAGAAGTTTAAAAATACTCCTAATTTGGAAATACGGGAGGAAGATATAGAGAAATTCTTGAGAGAGGAAGAGTTTAGCTCAAAGAGACCCCTTAAAGTAGCCGGAAATCTTCCTTATAGGATAGCTTCTTCTATTCTACTAACTTTAATGGAAAAAGAATGGGTTAAATTTATGGTAGTAATGGTGCAAAGAGAAATAGGAGAAAGACTTATTGCTAAACAAGGAGATAAAAAAAGAGGGGTTATAACTATTTTAGCTAATTATTATACAAAAATATCTCCCGTGATGAATGTCCCTCCCCAGGCTTTCTTTCCTCTTCCTCGGGTAAGTTCTACCTTACTGGAAATAAAGAGAAGGGGAAGGAATGGAGTGATAGATAAAAGTAGATTCTCTCTTATAGTAAAAGCGGCTTTTTCTTCCCGGAGAAAAACACTGGAAAACTCATTAAGCAGAGCTCTAAGAATAGATAAGAATTACCTTAGGGAAAAATTAAGCCAGATAAAAATTGATGGAAAAAGAAGAGCAGAAACTCTGGACATAGAAGAATTTATTAAAATAACCAATACTTTAAATCTAAATTGCTAATTGAATAAAAAAAATGCCTTTTAATACTATAGAATGGATAAAAGGGAAAATTAAGATTATTGACCAAACGCAGCTTCCCCATAAGTTAAAATATCTTTATTGCGAGGATATAGAAACTCTCCGAGAAGCTATTTCTTCTCTGAGAGTAAGAGGAGCGCCAGCTTTAGGAATTGCTGGAGCCCTGGGAGTATTATTGGGAGTGCGAAATTCTCCTGTTAAAGACTATCCTGAACTTAAAAAGGAGATAGAGAAAATCATAACTTATTTGGGGTCTTCTCGTCCTACAGCCGTTAATCTCTTCTGGGGATTAAGAAGGATGCTTAACTGTGCAGAAAAGAATAAAGATAAAGATATAAAGACTATTAAGAATCTTTTGGAGAGGGAAGCTCTGCAAATAATAGAGGAAGATAAAGCGTGCAACCGTTTAATCGGTAAAAATGGAGCCTCCCTTATCAATGATGGAGATACTATTCTCACTCATTGTAATGCAGGAGCTCTGGCAACAGCTGATTACGGAACTGCCTTAGGGATTATTTATAAAGCCAAGGAAGAAGGGAAAAGAGTAAAAGTTTATGTTGATGAAACTCGCCCTCTTCTCCAGGGGGCGAGACTAACTACCTGGGAACTTATGCAAGAAGGGATTGAAACTATCTTAATTTGTGATAATACGGCCGGTGAAGTAATGAGAGAAAAAAAGATCAGTAAAGTCTTGGTAGGGGCTGATAGAGTTGCCGCTAATGGGGATGTAGCTAATAAAATAGGAACTTATACTCTGGCTGTGCTGGCAAAAGAGAACAAAATACCCTTTTATATAGCCTGTCCTATTTCTACTATTGATTTTTCCCTCCCTGGAGGAGAAAAAATTCCTATTGAAGAAAGGAGTGCTTCTGAAGTAAGAGAATTCCTGGGGAGAAAAATAGCTCCTCACGTTAAGGTTTATAATCTCGCTTTTGATGTAACTCCAGCAGAGTATATCACCGGAATAATTACGGAAAAAGGAATATATAAACCTCCTTATAAAGAGAGTCTAAAGGAATTAAATAATGAAAAAAGAGATAGATCTTACTCAAGTTAGGTATATTGCTCATTTATCAAGATTAGAATTATCACCTGAAGAAGAAGAGAAGTTTACAGAACAACTGGCAAAAATTCTCTCTTATGTAAATAAATTAAGAGAAGTAAATACGGAAAATGTCCCTCCTACCTTCCATGTTCTTCCGCTCAAGAATATCTTTAGAGATGACAAACTTAATTTATCTTTATCTCAAGAAGAAGCATTATCCAATGCTCCCAAGCATAAATATAAGCAATTCCAGGTTCCCCGAATAATTGGATAAATTAAATAAATTCTCTCTGTTTTCTTTTGTTCAGGATAAGAAATATAAAAAAAGATAAAAGAGAATTATATAAAGAAATGAAAAGGGGAAGAGGAAATTCTTTTAAAAAAGAAGAAATATGGAAGATAAAAAGCCACAAAGAAACAATAACTTCATTCAAAATAGAAATTAAGCCTACTACTATTAAAAAGAGAAAAATATTCTCTCCGTAAATTCTTTCTCTAATCTCACCTACCAGAAACCCTAATAAAGAAAAAGAGAAAGCATTCAATCCCAACAAAGGAGAAAAGAGAATATCTTTTGTCACTCCCACAAGAAAACCACCTATAAGACCACTCTTCCATCTCTTATCCCAGGCCCAAAAAATGACTAAAATTAAAAAAAAATCGGGTTTTATCCCCTTAAATTGCATCCACTCTCCAAAGGTAAGTTGAGCAATAATACACAAAAGTAAAAAAAGGGGAAAAATAACTTTTTTCTTCATCTCTTTATAACAAATAATTCTTCTAATTTTCCAAAGTCTACTGCCGGAGTTACCTTCACCTCCTGGAAAAGGCGATTGGGGTCCCTTTTAACCTGAGAAACTTCTCCTACTAAAATTCCCTCGGGGAAAAGTTTACCTAACCCTGAGGTTACTACTTCATCTCCTATTTTTACCGAAGCAGTATTTAATAAATATTTCAACTCGCATACTCCTTCTTCACCCTTACCCTGAAGAATAGCTATATCTCTGGTTCTCTGAATACGAACTCCTACTTTACTCCTCTTATCTATAATTAATAAAACCTTTGCTTGATGAGGATATACTTCCATAACCTTCCCTACTAATCCCTGAGGATGAACAACAGTCATTCCTCTTTCCACTCCTTCTTTGCTTCCCTTTCCTATGAAAACTACTTCGAAATAGATAGAAGGAGTATAAGAGATTACTCTTACAGGGAGAAGAGAATATACCTGTTTTTGTTTAAATTCAAGTAATCTTTCTAACCTTTGATAGGAGGAGAGAATCTCCTGAAAATAATTTTTTTTCTCATAGAGAAGCTTATCAATTTCTATTTTAAGCAATCTATTTTCTTCTCTTAGCTTTTTAGCTTCATAAATATTTCCTATACCCTCCTTTATACTCTCTCTAACCTCAAAAGCTACTTGCTGAATATACCCGATAGCGCTATAACTTTTTTCTCTAATCTGAGAAGGGAGATCTTTTTTATAACCTGAGATTAACATTAAAATAAGGGAAGAGAAAAAAAAGGCGGTGAAAAAAAATATCTTGGTGTGCACTTTTCTTTCTATCTTCTGCCTCCTTGAGTGTCTGAAAACTCTCTCTACCAGAAAAGCCTCAAAGTTAGATTTATTAAGAAAATTATCTTTCCAGAATATCTAACTAAATTATCTTCAGAAAATAGCAAGAAGCACTAAAACTCAAAAGGAATTCTCCGTTCGTTAATTAATCAGCAGGTGGAGTTATTTCTACAATTGACAATAAATTTTGGTCTTTCAGTAATTTCCCTGTTCCCAAGGCTACAGAGAGAAGTGGCTCGGGAACTAGATTTACAGAAAGATGGATTCTTTTAGAAACATAGGTATCGAGCCCCTTAAGGCAGGATCCTCCTCCTGTAAGATATATTCCTCTTTGCATTATGTCTCCTGCTAATTCTGGAGGAGTCTCCTCCAGGGTATTTTCAATCATATCACAGATGACATTCACTGAAGAGAGAAGAACCTCCCCTATCTCTTTCGAATTTACTTGTATCTCTCGGGGAAATCCTGTAGATAGATCTCTACCTCTTACCTTTATTTTCTCCCCCTTATTAGAAAAAAGATCCCCGATGGTTATTTTTATCCTTTCAGCCATTTGTTCGCCAATGAGTAAATTGTGAGATTCCCGAAGATATTGAATTATAGCCTGGTCCATCTCATCCCCGGCTATACGAATACAGTGACTGATAACTACTCCATTTAGAGAAACTACAGCGGTTTCGCTGCTCCCCCCTCCAATATCTACAATCATATTCCCTGTCGGTTCAGATAAAGGAAGATCTGCACCGATAACGGCAGCTACTGATTCGGCTACCAGATGAACCTTCCGAGCTCCTACACCCGTAGCTATATCTACCAACGCTTTTCTTTCTACTTCTGTAGCTCGAGAAGGAACACCAATCACTACTCGAGGACCAATCAAAGGGCGATAAGGTTGAACCTGAGAGATAAAATGTTCCACCATTTTATGAGCTATATCGAAATTGGCAACTACTCCATCCTGTAAAGGACGAACAGCTAAGATATTTTGAGGAGTCTTTCCTATCATTTCCTTAGCTTCTTTCCCTATACACAAAATTTCCCCGTCATCTCTCCTTATGGCTAATACTGAAGGAGCGTTTAAAATAATCCCCTTATCTTCTGCATAAATTATTGTATTCGTAGTTCCTAAATCTATTCCCAAATTACTGGCGAATAATTTGAATATAAAAATATCCTTAAACATAAAAGTATCTTTTTTTTGTTATTATATAAACCGAGAAAAAGAAAGTCAAATAATAAAAAGGATGAGATAATCTCATTCATTATTTTCTTATCTTTCTCAGTGTATCTTTTAGAATGCTTTAGGAAAATTCTCCTATAAGACCACGCTCTTTTGGCGGGCTCAGGAAATCCTGGGTACCTCAGATAACGGGAGTATTCCTTCATAGCGTTGTTTAGGTAACGATTTACAGCTTCCCAAA
>JAGGVN010000084.1 GCA_021158005.1 Candidatus Aerophobota bacterium
CCACCAAAACCTGGGTTCTGGTGCGCCTGGCAGGACTCGAACCCGCGACACGCGGTTTAGGAAACCGCTGCTCTATCCTCCTGAGCTACAGGCGCATATTCT
The DNA here is from genome assembly GCA_021158005.1 of Candidatus Aerophobota bacterium. Classification (GTDB taxonomy): domain Bacteria; phylum Aerophobota; class Aerophobia; order Aerophobales; family JAGGVN01; genus JAGGVN01. Next base: position 103 of record JAGGVN010000084.1, read on the forward strand.
TACCTCTTTTTCTATAAAATTTCATTAAAAACGGTATTCTCTTAGCCATTATCAAAATGAATCTCTCTTTAAATTCTTAGATTCCCTGTTAAAGAACAAGAATTTATTCAAACTAACGAGTCGTAACTTGTCCTTGCTACTTTCCTTCGTAAATTATAAATCTGGCGTTGCCCATGTCTCCTTATCAAGGTAAAGTTCTTTAAATGATTTGATCGCAGGCAAAGGAAGTAAGTTTATTTCTCCTACTGCCTGGAACCTGACAAAAGAAGACCGGTACCAGAGTTTTTCAGGGAAAGGGAGCTTTAATTCTTTAAAAACTCTATAGCTTTGATAAGAATTTTCCCACTGATCTCCATAACTTTTACCCTCAGGATAAAAACTAAAATCTCTGAGGATATCCGTAATCACAAAATTTGCCTCTAAGAAGAACTTCTCAAATTGTTGCCATTTTCTTAAGGAAGATTCAAGATAAGTTAAGCCTAAATATCCCACACTCTCTCTTCCCTTCAAAGCTTCCATACACCTTCTTACGAAAAACTTAAAACCCAATTCTGACTCTGGAGGATCAGTAACAAAAGTATCAAATTGAGAAGAAAGCTGGGGAGAGAATTCTTTTAAAACATCACCTCTTAAAACTTCTATATCTCTAAATCCATATTCCCTTATTTTCTTTTGAATAAAGGTAACAACCCTCTCATCAATTTCTATTATCGTTATCCTCTTATGAAGATTCAAAATCCCTAAAGCTAAACCTAAAAGATCATCATCCCCCAGAATAAATATTTCTCTTCTTTCTATATCACCCCTCTCATACATAAAAATAACTCTCTTTACGGTATCCTTCCTTCTCATAAAACCCTGATCATACTCTGCACGAGGAAGAGGTCTGTTTTCTGCTACTTTCTTAAATTCCTCCCTTAAAAAACTAAATTCTCCTTCTAAGTTTATTCCTTGCTCACAACAAGGACATTTTGAATCGAGGTATGGTTTAATAAAAGTTCTCCCCTCTTCACTTATTGAGAACACAGAGTTTCTTTTCCTGATAATTTTTTTTTCTTCAAGTTTATTCAGAATATCAACAAATTCTTTAATAGAAGCATCTTGATGGGTTATTAGTTGCCAGAAATCTTTAGGCCCCCTAACTAATTGTCTCAATATTTGCTGCTCTGCTTGCTTCATTAATGTCCCCTCTTACAAAGACATTTTTAAAGACTTTCCTGGGTTTAAAAAAATGGAGAATCTTATTATAAGCATAAAAAGAACTCTTCTCAGGTCCACATCCATATATATCTAAAGATACATATCCATACTCTGGCCATGTATGGATTGATAAATGAGATTCAGAAAGAAGAATAAACCCTGTTATTCCCCAGGGTTTAAATTGGTGAAAATGAGATTTTATCTTGGTCAATCCCGCTTCTTTTACCGCATCTTCCATAATTCTTTTTATATCATTTATTTTCATTAATTTTTCTATATTACACCCGTATAAATCTGCAATTATATGAATTCCGCAATTATCTCGCTTTCTCATTTTCCCCTCCTTAACAAAAATTTCTCTCTTTTTAATTACCTTGCCCTAATTGCTATTGAGAGGACCTTACTCTAATTTGCTCCACCTATACAAAAAATAATTCATCCTCCTTTCCTTTGGTCCGATCCAATCCCTGGAGCAAGGTATTAGATTTAATTTTTTCCTTTTGAAGATTTTATCAAAAATTCAGACAAAGTCAAAATTTTAAAAAAATTGACAGTCTTCTCTTTTTTCTTATACTGAGAATAAATATTGGAGGAGAAATAAAAATGAGAAAAGAGAGAAACTTCTGGATAATGGGGATAATGATAGGAGCGCTTTTATTAAGTAGTGCTTTGCCAATCTTAGCAGAGGAAGAAAAAAAAGATTTAAATACTCAGCCGCAAAAAGTTATTGTCAGCCCCAAGACACCGGAACAAGAGGAAAAAAGTATTAAAGCTATCCTGAGGATAATTGTCAACCCTAAACCCTCATTCAAAGTTAATGTATGGGTAGATAAAGGAGAAGGAGCTACTTATTACTCTGGAGATAACCTTACTGTCTATTTCCAATCCAATAGAAATTGCTATCTTACCCTGTTTGATTTTACTCCTGAAGGAGAAGTCTATCAAATATTTCCTAATTACTGGCATCAGGATAACTTTATTAGAGCAGGAAAGGTTTATAAAATACCCGCGCCTGGGGATGCTTTTGAATTTACTGTCAGGGGACCCGCAGGAGAAGAAATCATAAAAGCAATTGCTACCACTACTTCTCGGAGACTAACACCAAGAGAAATTAAATATGAAAAAGAAGGTTTTCCTCTCATCAGTAAGAGTGGAAAAGATTTTGCTCTGGAGTTAAGAGTGATTGTTAAACCTATTCCTTCTACCCAATGGGCCGAAGACACCTGCTTCTTCTATGTTGCCGAGAGAAAACCTATTACGGGAAAAATAAGAGTAGAATCTGAACCCACTTTTGCTAAAGTCTATCTTGATGGAAGATATGAGGGAAGAACACCCAAAACTATTTACGGAGTAACTTCAGGAGTCCATACCATTAAAGTGACAAAAACAGGCTTTTCTGATTGGTCAAAAACACTCTATGTAGAAAAAGGAGAAACTATCCAGCTTTTCGCTGAGTTAAAGCCTTATCCTCTTTACGGTTCAATTTATATTACTTCTACTCCCTGGAATGCTCGAGTATTTATAGATGGAGTAGAAAAAGGAGAAACCCCTTTAACTATTGAAGAGGTAAAAATTGGATGGCATGAAATTGTGCTCATAAAAGAACATTATTGTACCTACATAAAAGATATTTATGTAGGGGAAGAGCCTATCGACTTAGAAGTAGAACTGGAGCCTATTTCCTACAAAAGACGCTAATCTAATTTTTATTCTTTGAGATTGCTTCGGCTTCTCCTCGCAATAATAGTAGCATGCGTGCCTGATTA
>JAGGVN010000101.1 GCA_021158005.1 Candidatus Aerophobota bacterium
AGATCTTGTTTGTTATTTTCATCATAAAGCTTTTTGTATTTAGCTAAAAGTGGTAAATATTCAGTAAAGCATGTGTCATCCTCAGGAATAAAATCCCAAAACAATCTCAGGTTTTAGAATTAGTAGATGTATTTGAGATTGTCCTACCTGCCTTTGGCAGGCTCACAATAACAATAGTAGAGATGCTTTGGCAGGTATTTACCAGAAAAAGTTAGATTTTGGGCAAAAAGGAGGCAATGGAATTGAACCATTGAAAGACTGGATAAAAGCCACTCAAGACACTGAAAAATTGGCTTTGTCAGAAAACTTTTATAAAACAAAATCTTTAGGGGAAAAATTGGAACGAACCCTCTTCTTTTGCACAAAAAAACTAATTTTTGATTTTGTGTCGAAATACAGAGAAAAATGCGAGCAAGCAAACTACCCGCAAAATCCACCAAGTTCCGTTTAGTCGGGGCGACCGGATTTGAACCGGTGACCTCTTGCGCCCCATGCAAGTGCGCTAAACCAGGCTGCGCTACGCCCCGCTCTTATTTTAAAACTCCAAGAATCTCTTCTAATTCCTTCTTTATTCCTTCCAGATTTAAATGATTCTTTTTTACTCTCTTTTTAAGCTCTTCTCTGGCCCCTTTAATAGTAAACTTTTTTGCATACAATAAATCTTTTATTTTAAGAATTAACCCAATATCCTCTTTTTGATAACGCCTGTGGCCTCCCCCACTTCTCTGGGGACAAAGATCACTAAATTCTTTCTCCCAAAAACGGAGAACAGAAGGAGAAAGACCAGTAATTTCGCTCACTTCTTTAATGGAGAAAAAGAGTCTATCCGTATTTTTTAAAATATCTTCTATCTCCATCTTTAAAGTCCGTAGATTAATTCTACTCCACTCTTATTTTCTCCCCCAACTTTCTCTCTTTGCCTCTTAAAAGTCGTTTAATATTAGATTGATGCCGAAAAAGGATAAGCCCGGCAACAACTCCACTAAGAACTAAATAAAACTCTTCTCCATTTCCCTGCCATAACCAGATAAATAAAGGAAGTGTCAAAGAAGAGAGCATCGAACCTAAAGAAAAATAGCGAGTGAAAAAGAGAACCCCTCCCATAATAAGAAGAGAGAATAAGAAAGGGAAAGGAGTAAGAATCATAAATACCCCGGCAGAAGTAGCTACTCCTTTGCCTCCTCTAAATTTTAAAAAAACTGACCAATTATGACCTATTATGGAGAATAATCCTGCCATACCTTTGACAACCTGAGGATTAATCCCTGTATAGGGAGCTACCAGGTTTCCTGCCTCTACTGCAAGAATTCCTTTTCCTATATCTCCTGCAAGAACTATAATCCCGGGAAATACTCCTAAAACACGCAAAGCGTTAGCAAACCCTGTATTACCACTCCCAAAATTCCGTAGATCTATTTTCTTTGTAAACTTTCCCATTAAATATCCCCAGGAAATAGAACCTAATAGGTAACTTATAAATAATACTAAAATAAAATGGATACTCATTTAGCTAATTCTTTTAATCTCTCTCTCATTTCCTTTCCCAAAAAATCTCCAATGACCACTCCCTCTCTTTCCAAAAATATAAATTCTTCTTCTTTCTTCTCTTCTTTCTCCCTTTTTTCTGTTCTTCTTTCCTTTTTTTCCTCTGTCTTCTTTAGTTCTACTTCTTCCTTTCTAACTCCTCTTGCTATTTTCTTTTGCCTCTCTACCTGAGGTCTTTTCACCTCTTCTTTCTCTCTCTCCTCTTCTTTTCTCTTCTTTTCTTCATCCAACTCTAATTGCTTTACACTCAACCTTATCCGCTTCTTCTCTAAATCAATACTTATCACCTTCGCCCTTATTTCTTTACCAATGGAGACAACTTTTTTAATATCAGAAATATATTCTTTTCCTAACTCCGAAATATGGATAAATCCGTCTATTCCCGGAATTAAATTTACAAAAACTCCAAAGTTAGTTATTTCCTGAACTTTACCGGAAATTATATCCCCTTCTTTATATTCCTTCAATACTTTTTCCCAAGGATCAGGCTGAGTTTGTTTTAAACCGAGAGAAATTTTTTTCTTCTCTGCTTCTATGTTTAGAATTTCCACTTCTACTACTTCTCCTTCTCGCAGAATTTCCCGTGGGTGCTGAATATATTTATCCCAGGTAAGATCAGAGATATGAATTAAGCCTTCCACTCCTTTTTCAAGTTCCACAAAGACTCCAAAATTTGTAAGATGGGTAACCTTTCCCTTTACCCTGGAACCCACTTTATATCTTTTTTCCACTTCACTCCAGGGATCAGGTTGAGTTTGCTTTAAACCAAGAGAGATTTTTCTTTTATCTTTATCTAACTTCAGAACAACTACCTTTACTTTTTTCCCTAAGGAAACTACTTCCCGCGGATCTTTTATCCATCCCCAGGAAAGATTCTCCGGATGAATTAATCCCTCCACTCCTCCAAGATCCACAAAAACACCAAAGTCTTTTATGGAACTAACTCTCCCATTCACTACTTTCCCTTCTTTCAAGTTAGAGAGAGTTTCAGCTTTTCTCTTCTCCTTTTCTTCCAAGAGTAAGAATTTCCGTGAAAGAACTATATTCTTCAATTTTTTTTCCAGTTTTATAACTCTTACAGTCAGTTTTTTCCCTACAAAATTTTTAAGATTAATTTCTCTTTTTAAACTTACATGAGAAGAAGGAATAAAAGCTTTTAAAGGACCAACAGAGGAGAGTAATCCTCCCTTCACTACTTTCTCCACTTTTACTACCAGAGGCTTCCCTTCTTTGAAAGACTCTTCAAACTTTGCCCAACTTAAGCGCAGATCAGCCTCTTTTTTAGACAATAAAAACTGCCCCTTTTTCTTCTGGAAAATACAAACTTTTATTACCTCTCCTATTTTTGGCACTTCTTTTCTTTCAGAAGAAAACTCCTCCCAGGGCATAAATCCTTCTCTCTTCCTACCTATATTCAGTAAAATTCCTTCATCACTTACCTGAACAACTTTAGCTCTTATTATTCCGTTTTCTTCTATAGGAGAAACAGTGTACTTCTCTACCAGTTTACCAAAATCTTCCTCTTCTTTCTCTATTTTTTTATTAACCGTTTTTTCTGACTTACCCACCTTAAACTCCTTTTTTAATAAAACTCTAAAAGCTTCTTTTTTACTCTCTCAATAACTTCAAAGGGAGTAGAAGTCCCCCCAGTGATTCCGATTCTCTTAAAACCTTTCCATTTTTGCACTTCCACTTCTTCCTCTCTTTCTATAAAATAAGTTTTAACCTTCAAGGACTGACACAATTTTACCAGCTTGGTAGTATTAGAACTATTATACCCACCTACTACTATCATTGCTTCTACTTTCTTAGCTAATGACTCTGTTGCTTTCTGTCTCTCTTTTATTACTTTACATATAGTATTGAAAACTCTACACTCTTCTGTTTTTCCTACTAAATTTTTGACAATATTCTTAAAATTGTCAAGGGTTTCTGTAGTTTGAACTACCACTCCCATTTTCCTCATAAAAGGAATTTTTTCTACTTCTCGAGGATCTTTTACTACAAATATACTTACACCCTTTTCCCCTATCCTCGAGATTACTCCCCTCACTTCAGGATGACTCTCCAAACCAATTATAACTACTCCATAAGAATTTTGCGAAAGCTGCTTTGCTACTCTTTGCACTCTTTGAACATAAGGACAGGTAGTATCAACTATCTTCAATCCTCTCAATTTTGCTTCTTCAATTAGACGAGGATCTACTCCATGGGAGCGAGTAACAAGAGTCCCATTCTTTATTTCTGAAAGGTTAGATACTACTTTTGCCCCTCTCTTCTTTAAATCTTCCATTATTTGGGGATTATGGACCAGATCACCCCAAAGATAAACTTTTTCTCCTCTATTAAGCTCTTCTATAGTTAATCGCAAAGCTCTCTCTACTCCAAAACACAATCCAATCTCTCGAGAGAAAAATATTTCCATAAAATTTTCTCTTTTCTATATAACAGCCTATTCATTCCTCTATTCTACTTTCCAATAACAACTTAGTTTTTAAAATCACTCTCTTTTTCTCTCATTGCAAGCTTGCCAAAAGTAGAGAAGATCATTTCATATTATACGCTTTTAAACAACTCGTTCATTTTCTTGGTCAATTCTTCATAAAATATGCTCTCTCTATCTATTTTTCTTAAAGAATCTCCCACATACGCTCTAATCTTCTTCAATCTTATCATTTTTTTTCCCCGAGGTAAAGCTTTCTCTGTTCCCTTGATTATAACAGGAATTACCGGTAGTTTTGTTTTAAAAATTAGCTTAACCGCTCCTTTCCGTAAAATTCCTAACTTTTTTCCATTACCCCTTGTCCCTTCAGGAAAAAGAGCGATAATCTCCTCTCTTCTGGCAATGCTTAAAACTTTCCGATAAGCAAATTTATCTATTTCTCCTCTCTTTACCGGAAAAGCCCCTAACAGAGTAATTAACCTGCGGAAGAAAAAATTCTTAAAAAGTTCTTCCTTAGCCATAAAATTAATCCTGCGCGGAGTAGTAAGCCCCAGCACCACAGGATCAAGATAACTTGAATGATTAGAAACAAGAATTACTCCACCTCTTAAAGGGATCTTCTCCTTCCCTCTAATTATAAGGTTAAATAAAATTTTAAAAATTACATAAACACTTAAGCGAATCAATCGGTACCATAAAGGGGAATCTTTTATCATGGTGGTTAAAATGGTAAATGCAAATGAGAAATTATAGATTTATAGATTGCAAAGAGTTTTTCACTATTTTCAATACCCTTTCTGTTGTTTCATTAATACTTAAAAAGGTATTATCTAAAACTATAGCATCTTTAGCTTTTCTCAAAGGAGAGAACTCTCTCTCTCTATCCAACTTATCTCTACGAGATAATTCCTCTTTTATTTCTTTTTTGGTGAGAAAAGAATTTCTCTCTCTTGCCTCCTTCCACCGTCTTCGCACTCTTTCCTCCAGGGAACAGGTAAGAAATATCTTCACCAGAGCTTTCGGAAAGACTACTGTACCTATATCTCTTCCTTCAGCTACTATTCCTCCTTTCCTGCCCATTTCTCTTTGTCGCCTTACCATCTCCTCTCTAACCTCTTTTACCATAGAAACCAAAGAAACATATTTATTTACCTGGGGGGAACGGATAGAGAATGTGATTTCCTCTCCATTGAGAAAAACCCTGCTTCCCATTTCATCGTTAGATTGTAAGCGAATTTTTATCTCTTTAGCTAATTTTGCGAGGCTCTTTTTATCACGCATATCTACCCCTTCTTTTAATACCTTCCAGGTCAAAGCTCTGTACATTGCTCCAGTATCGAGGTAAAGATAACCCAGTCTTTTTGCAAGAAGACGAGCAGTGGTGCTTTTTCCGGAGGCAGCAGGACCATCAATAGCGATAATAATGGGCTTCTTACCTGAGAGAGACTTGCAATTCTCTGACAAACTCTTCATTTTGTTCCATCGTCCCAATACTTACTCTTATATATTCGGGTAAATTATAAGGAGTCATTTCCCGAACGATTATTCCTCTATGAAGAAGTCTATTTTCCACCTCTTTCGCATTCTCTCCCACTTTGATTAAAATAAAATTTGCTTCGGTGGGCACAAAAGAAATCCCCATCTTGCGTAGATGAGAATACAAAAACTTTTTACCTTCCCTCACTAACTCTCTACTTCTTTTAATCTGGTAATCATCATTAATACTTGCCAGAGCGGCAATCTGAGCTAAAGAATTAACATTAAAAGGAGGACGAACCCTATTAAGTATATCAACAATTTCTTCTTTAGTAATTCCATAGCCTATCCTTAGCCCGGCTAAGCCATAAATTTTAGAGAAAGTGCGCAGAACAAGAATATTTCTTTCTTTCATAAACTCTAAAGTTTGAGGATACTCTTCATTCTCAACATATTCATAATAGGCTTCATCAAAGACAGTAAGTATACTCTCAGGAATACTTTCTAAAAATTCTCTTACTTCATCCTTTTTAACAATAGTCCCGGTAGGATTATTGGGATTAGCAATAAAGATAAGTTTTGTGCGAGGTGTAATAGCTTCCTTTATACTTTTTAAATCTATGCGGAAATTTTTCAAGGGAACAGAGATAATTTTTCCCCCACTTATCTTTACATCTATTTTATACATTAAGAAAGAAGGAGTAGGAACAATTGCTTCTTCTCCCCGAGTAAGAAATATTCGGGAAACCATGGCAATAATCTCATCAGAGCCATTTCCCAGAATAATATTCTTATCCTCAATAAATAGCTTTTTAGAAAGCGCCTTCTTTAAATAATACCCTCCTCCATCAGGATAAAAATTGATCTTCGAAGCAAATTCTTTAATAGCTCGGACTGCTTCAGGAGAAGGACCCAAAGGATTCTCATTAGAAGCAAGTTTAATTACCCTCTTTAGCCCCAGTTCTCTTTTTACCTCTTCTACAGGCTTACCAGGCTCGTAGGGTCTAACTCTCAAAATGTCGGGATTAACTAATGAACGCAATTTTCTTCTCCATCTTTTGAACTCAATATTGCTCCTTTACTGGCGGAACTTACAAGCATAGAATATCGAAATAAATACCCCTCTTTTATCCGCAGAGGAGGTTTTTTCCAGGATTTCTTTCTTTCTTCAAGTCTATCTCGAGAAACATTCACTTCCAGTCTTCTCTCGGGAATATTAATTATTATCTCATCTCCATTTTCTAAAAAAGCAAGAGGACCACCCTCAGCAGCTTCCGGGGAAATATGGCCTATACATGGACCCCTTGTTCCTCCTGAAAAACGCCCATCAGTAAGTAAGGCTACGGAATCAGCCAACCCCATTCCAACTACTGCCGAAGTAGGAGAAAGCATCTCTCTCATTCCCGGTCCTCCTTTCGGACCCTCGTAACGAATAATGATGACATCCCCTCTCTTTATCCCCCTATTATAAATACATTCAACTGCTTCTTCTTCACTATTAAATATCTTAGCCCTTCCTCTAAATCTCTTCATCTTTTCACTTACCGCAGATTGCTTTACCACTGCTCCTTCAGGAGCAAGCGAACCTGTAAGTATAGCTATTCCCCCTTCTTTATGATAAGGATTATTTACATCTCTGATTACTTCCTTGTTGAAAATAATAGCTTCTCGGGCAATTTCCCTTATGGATTTTCCGGAAACAGTAGAACAATCATTTAAACTCTCCTGAAGAGTCTTCAGAAGAGCAGGTATTCCTCCTGCCCACTCTAAATCCTCCATAAAATAATCCCCTCCCGGACGAAGATTAACCAGATGAGGAGTCTTCTTGCTTATCTCGTTAAATAAAGAAAGAGGTAAATTAACTTTAGCTTCATAAGCAATGGCTAAAAGATGAAGCACCGTATTAGTTGAACCTCCTAAAGCCATATCTATCTTTACTGCATTTTCAAATGCTTGCCGGGTCATAATGCTTCTGGGAAGAATATTCTCTTCAATTAATTTCATAATTCTTCTTCCACTTTCATAAGCAATTCTTCTCTTTTTTCCAGAAACAGCTAAGGCGGTGGCTGAACCTGGAAGACTCATTCCCAGAGCTTCGGTAATACAAGCCATCGTATTCGCTGTATATAACCCCTGACAAGATCCCACTCCCGGACAGGCTTCCTCTTCCAGAGAAAAAAGCTCATCTTTGTCTATCTTCCCTTCCTTAAACCTCCCTATAGCTTCAAAAGTATCTCTCACTAAGGAAAGTTTTCTTTTCCCTAATCTACCCGAGAGCATAGGACCGGCGGTAACTACAATGGAAGGTAGGTTGAGACGGGCCGCCGCCATTAAAACCCCGGGAGTTATCTTATCACAATTAGTTATAAGAATCAATCCGTCGAAGGAATGTGCCCGAGTGACACTTTCTATAGAATCAGCTATTAATTCTCGTGAAGGAAGAGAATACTTCATTCCTATATGTCCCATAGCAATTCCGTCACAAATAGCCGGAATCCCAAAAACAAAAGGAGTTCCTCCTCCCGCCTCTACTCCCCTCTCCACAAATCTTTCTAATTCTCGCATTTGTAAATGACCGGGAACTATATCACTAAAACTGGAAGCAATCCCTACAAAGGGCCTATTTAATCCCTCTTTTGACACACCTGTGCTATAAAGTAAAGCTCTATGAGGAGCTCTCTCCACTCCTTTTTTAATCTCATCACTACGCATGATTGCCCTCCTTAATTCTCGCTACCCCTGTTTTTTTAGCGGCATCTTCAACTGCTTGAGCTACCGCCTCGGTTACTCGAGGATCAAAAGGTTTAGGAAGAATATAATCCCTTCGTAACTCATCTTTTACTAAATCAGCCAAAGCTATGCTAGCTGCTACTTTCATCTCTTCGTTAATCTCCCTTGCCCTCACTCTTAGAGCCCCTTTAAAAATACCCGGAAAACCTAATACATTATTAATTTGATTAGGGTAATCAGAGCGTCCGGTTCCTATTATAGAGGCTCCTGCTTCTATCGCCAATCGGGGGTCTATTTCGGGAGTGGGATTAGACATAGCAAAAATAATAGGAGAAGAATTCATCCTCCTTATCATCTCTTTGGTTAAAACATTGGGAGCAGAAACTCCAATAAATACATCTGCTCCTTCTAATGCCCTGGCTAATTTTCCTCTCTTACCTTCTCGGTTAGTCATCTTACTTATCCGCTCTTTGGCAAAATTCATCCCCTCTTTTCTTCCATTATAAATTATTCCTTTAGAGTCACAAAGAATTATTTCTTTTACTCCTCTCCTCAACAAAAACCAGGCAATAGCGATACCCGCTGCCCCTGCTCCGTTAATTACCACCTTTATTTTTGAAATTTCCTTGTTTATTATTTTCAGGGCATTAATAAGAGCGGCAAAAGTAATAACTGCTGTGCCGTGTTGATCGTCATGAAAAACAGGAATATCCAACTCCTGTTTTAATCTTTCTTCAATTTCAAAACATCGCGGAGATGAAATATCTTCTAAATTTATTCCTCCAAACACAGGACTAATTAAACTCATTACTTCCACAATTTTATCCACATCCTGAGTATCCAGACAGAGAGGAAAAGCATCTATTCCCGCAAGTTCTTTGAAAAGAAGAGCTTTTCCTTCCATTACGGGAAGAGAAGCCTTGGCCCCGATATTACCCAGCCCTAAAACTGCTGAGCCATCTGTAATTACTGCCACCGTATTCCCTTTAAACGTATAATTAAAGATCTCTTCTTCTTGAATAAAAATTTTCCGGCAAGGCTCAGCAACACCAGGAGTATAAGCTAAAGAAAGGACCTTATCATCCCTTACAGGAAACTTACCCCTTATTTCAATCTTTCCCTTGTGCTTTTGATGAAATTCTAACGCCTCCTTATCTATATTCATAATTCTCCATTATTATAAACTTATTAATAGACATACAATTATCTTCTTATTTGCTCAAAGAAATCTCTAAAATTTTAACCTTAAAAAAATAGTGGAGGCAGGGGGAGTCGAACCCCCGACCTCGTCCACGCCAAGGACGCGCTCTCCCAACTGAGCTATGCCCCCTTATCTTACTAAGTTTAATGAGTGCTCACTATTTTTGAAGCATCAGCCCATAGTCTCTCTAACTGATAAAATTCTCTTCCTTCTTTTGAAAAGATATGGATAACTACCGTTCCAAAGTCTAAAAGAATCCACACATTATCCCAGAAATCCTGAGGATTGAGAAGCTTTATTCCCTTTTCTTTAAACTTCTTTTCTATCTCCTGGGCTATGCTTCTCATATGAACCGGAGATTCTCCACCACAGATAATGAAATAATCTGCTATTATGGAGATCCCTTTTAAATCCAGAAGAATAATATCTTTTCCTTTTTTATCTTTTACTATCTTGATAGCTTCTTCGGCTATTTCCCGAGAAACCAATCTTTACTCCTCTCCTTCACATAATTTTTCTCCTTCAATTTTACCTTTAACAAAAAATACTTTATTTCTTCTTCCTCTCACCTCTGGTAGAGGATTGCACATATCATAACACAAAACTAATATATGTCAAATAACCAAAAAATTTGAATAGGATCGCTTTTTATTCAGTATACTCTGATAATGGTCTTTTTCCAGCCGAAAATACAGAGCATATAATCCAAACTGCTTCCTGACAAATCTTGTTAGTATTACGAGAGGAAACTTTAGCGTAACTCTATTTCTTTTCCGTAATAAGGACAGGAAAAGAGGATAACAATGAGTTGCATTATATTTCTAAAATAGACTCTATTTTTCGAGTATCACCTGGGCTACGACATAATTACCAGAATGAGCAAGACTAATATGGATCTTTTTAATTTTCATCCTCCGGGCTAACTCTCCTACTTTACCAAAAAGATTAATCCTCGGTCTGCCCCTCTCATCATTCAAAGTTTCCACATCTATCCACCTGAATCCCTTTTGCCAACCAGTGCCAAAAGCCTTGAAAAGCGCTTCTTTTGCAGCGAACCTTACTGCAAAATGCTGATACTTCCATCTTTTCTTATTACAGTAAATAATCTCAGACTTAGTAAAGACTCGCCTTATAAATCTTTCTCCGCTCCTTTTTATTATCTTCTCCAGTTTCTCTATCTCTATAATATCTATCCCTGTGCCCTGAATCATCTAAATTACTCTTTTAAATAATTTTTCAGCAAACTTTTTAAGTCAATTTTGGGAAGAACTATAAACCTCTTTGGGTTCAAAGACCCTCTCTTTTACTGTTTTCCATCCCTCTTTTTTGATCAATTTTCTAAAAAAACAGGACTTATAACCAAGATGGCAGGCGCCTTTTATTTGCTCAACTTTTATCAGGAGAGTATCTCTGTCACAATCTATATATATTTCCTTAACTAACTGATAATGACCTGAACTTTCTCCTTTAAGCCAGAGCCTCTTACGGGATCTACTCCAAAAGTAAGTTTTTTCTGTAACCACGGTCTTCCTTAAAGCTTCTTCATTCATCCAGGCATGCATTAAAACCTCATTAGTCTTTATATCTTGAATTATAACGGGAACTAATCCCCGGGAATCGAAGAGAACTTCTTTTAAAAAATTCATTTTTTGTTTTACCTCCATGTTATTCCCTCTATTCTTTACTAAAATGCTCTTTGGAAATATACCTTAGATAAAAGTTAGCCCTGTCTGACTATTCTCTTATTATCTCCCCCTCCTCCACATTCTCACAAATTCTTCTTCGTATTTTTTCGCTATAGTAGGATTATGGATTATAAGTAAATTCTCTCTATTTTTATAACGAGCATGGTGAGTAGGATTGAAGGAACCTGTAATTACTACTCTTCCGTCCAGGATAAAAAATTTATGGTGCATAAAGTAAAAATTTCCATCCCATTTAACATTCATCCTTAATCTCTTAAAATACTGATACTGAGAAAATGGTCCATCCTGATCTCTTTCCATTATCCCTTTTACTTCAACATTTTCCGCATATTTATGGATAAGGCAAGAAGCAATACGAGGAGAAGTAAAAGAAAAGAGAGCAAAATGAATACTTTCTTTAGCCTTCATAAGCTCCTTTAAAATAGCTTCTTCACAATCATCCTCCGGTGAAAAATAAACTTCTATTCCTGTTTCGTCTATAGAAACAGGAAGATTTTCTTTTTCCTCAGACTCCCCAGAGGTTTTCTCATCCCATAACTTTTCAAATTCTTCAATAAACTCAAGAGCAAGATTAACGGATTTAATAATAATTACATTATTATTTTCTTTAACTCCTCGGGGAGTAGGATTAAAAGAACCTGTCCAGACAATCTTTTTATCAATTATACAAAACTTATGGTGCATAAAACTCTCTTTTTCTTTATCCTTTTTTATTATACCAAACTTACAAAGATAGGGATATTGAGAATCTTTACTTTCACAAGCAAGATCGTCAATAAGCACTTTTACTTCTAAACCTCTTTGGTAAGCTTTTATTAAACCAGAAGCAACTTCAGAAAGTTCTATTTTGTAAAAAGCGGCGTAAATGCTCTCTTTAGCTTCTTCAATAAGAGAAAGAAGATGAGGATAGAGACAGTCCTGAGGAGAAAAGTAGATAGAGTAGTCTTTTTCTGGAGAAAGAGGAGGAAAATATATTCTCTTACTCCATCCAGAGAGAAAAGAGATTACTAATAAAGATAATAAGATAATCCTACTTTTATTCTTCCAGAGATTAATTCTACCCATTCATCTAAATAGTCACCAAGTTAAATTATTAAGGATTTTTGTTTAAATCTTCGCTCTATTGCTTCCTCAAGGACCTCTAAATAGCTCTCATAACCTTTTTCATATATTTTGATATTATCTTCTCTTGGTTTTATCCGGGTAAACTCAAAAGGTTTAAAGAGTCTTTTTAAAACTTCTCTTATAGGCCTGTCCAAAACTCCAGCAGCAGCAATATAAGAAGCTCCAGCAGCTGCTCCTTCTGTATGAAAATTAACAAGCTCTTTAGCGTAAATATCAGCTCTAATTTGAGAAAATTCTTCCCCTTTTGCGCCTCCACCAGTAATGGTAACTTGAAGAGGCTCAGGTATGTTCTGCTTTTCCATTCCCTTTCTCAGGAGTTCAAAACCATATTTCATGGCATAGCCTACCCCTTCCATTGTTGCTCTTATTAGATATCTCTTTTTATGCCTCCGAGGATTATATCTCTGAATATAGAGCTGAGCATAAGGAAGATAAGGCACACGCTGACCATGAATAAAAGGGATAACAATAATTCCTCCTGAGCCCGGGGGTATTTCTTTTGTTATTTCATTCAACACCTCATAAGTAAAATTATTCTTTCCGTAGATTTTTGTAGCTATATAATCTATAGCGCTAGCAGCATCTATAATACAATGTAGAGACTGTCGGGGACCATGGGGATAGTTAAATCTATCATCGGGAAGAATAAAAGGATGGAGCGTTCCATCAACAATATGCTCCTTGACCTTAGCGGAAAAAGTACCAGAGGTTCCTACACTTTCCAATAAAATAGCATTATTACCTATCATACTGCAGGGATTATCTCCTCCTCCCCCATAGACTTTTATTCCCTCCTTCAGACCCGTATGCACAGCTATCTCCTTAGACAAGGTGCCCACCTCTAAAGTGGAAGGTAAAATCTCAGGAATCCACTCTCTATTTATTTTCATTACTCTCATTACTGGTTCTGAAAGTTCTCCTTTTAAATTTAAATACCCCGAACCAGAGAGATCGGAAAGCTCTGTAGTCCAATTCTTTTCTCTACTTATTTCTATCTTTAGCCAGTCTTTAGGAAAAAGAAGCTTTTTAATTTTCTTATAGATCCCAGGAAGGTTTTTATAAATCCAGAGTATCTTTGGTCCCTGGAAACCTGGAAGAGCATGTATTCCTATTTCCTTTACATAAAAATTATCTTCTCCAGATTCTTTAGCTAATCTCTCTTCAATTTCCTTACATTCTCCTGCACTTCTTTGACAACACCATAAAATAGCATTATATAAAGGGACATTAGCTTCATCGACTAATACTGCTCCGTGTTGTTGTCCAGAAAAAGATATTCCCTGAATCTCTTTCCCTTTAACTCCTGTTTTTTCTAATAACTCCTTTGTTCCCTTAATAAAGGCCTCCTTCCACAGATAAGGATTCTGTTCAGCCCAATTTTCCTTGACCCAGGTAATTTCATAAGGAATATTAACAGTTGCTTTTATCTCACCCGTATTTAAGTTTAGAAGGACACTTTTATATCCGGAGGAGCCTACATCTCCCCCAATAACATATTCACTCATAAGTTTCCCCTTTAAAACTTTAGCGTCTCTCCTGGACTTACTATCTTCACCCTCTTATGAAAATTCCTAAAAAGATGAGGTTTTTCTGTATGTACAGGAATAAGAATTTTCGGTTTAACCATATTAACCATTTCTTGAATTTCACCACCACTGGCATGGCCAGAGCAATGAATCTGATGATAAGGATAGAGTCCAAAATGTTTCAGCCAATTATCCGCTCTCTTTTTTTCTATCATCATTTCTTCATCAAAGGGTTCGGTAATTGATCTTATATAACAACTTCCTCGAGGAGGACGAATGTCAATTAACTCCTTGAGCTCAAAAAAATCACACCGAAAGAGAAAAAAAGAGGGATTATCCCTTATATCCTTAAAAGTTACGGCAGCAGGATGGTGAAGGAATTCCTGTTCCCAGAGCTCATAATCCTGCTGAACAAGATAATCTGGATAAGAAGGATCAGTAATAACCCCCTTTCTTTTTCTGGAAAGATATACGGCCACTTCACCTAACTGGGGAAGAGCAGGGTCTACTTCTCTCAAAAGATTAAGCAGGTATGCTTGTTTGCTATTAATCACTAATTTTCGATTATTCTCTCGAGCAGCTTCAAAAAAAGAAATCATTCTATCTATATCTCTAATAGGAAAATTAACCACTACTAATCCTTGAGTTTCTTTTATTATCTTGCTTACTTTATTCTTTAGTTCTTCTTCTGTAAGGAGAGTATTTTCTTTTTCTTCTATACGCGTCCCTTCACAAATCATAATCTCCGGTTTATTCTTTATCATTTCCTCTATAAATTCTCTGGTTAATTCGCCGCTATACCCATGAAAACGAAAATCTCCTGTATAAACAATAGATACATTCTTCCCTTCGATAATAAAGCCTAATGCACCTGGTAAAGAGTGACATACCGGTAAGGACTTTATCTTAAAACATTTAATAAAGTTCTCTTCTTTTAATATTTTAAACGGTCTTTCAACCTTGCTCTCTGCTCCTTTTGCCCACCTTAATCTTCCCTTCTTACTTTCTATAAGTTTAAAATTCTCCTTCAAATGAAGAAAATCACTAAATCCGGAAGAGGATGTAATTTCCAGAGCTTTAAGAATCTGCCGGGTTATCAAAGAACAGTAAATAGGTATTTCCTTTCTTATATAGTGTATATAAGCAGCATGGTCTCCATGAGCATGACTTAAAATAATAGCATCATATTTAACTTCTTCTCTCTTCTTTTTATCTTGAAGATAGTCCTCTCGATATAATCCTTCTATGTCAGGTAAAAGATTAAACTCTATCAAATCTCCTACGCCATTACATTTTCGCGGTTGAAGAAACTCAGAGAAAAACTTTTCTGCCAGAGTAAAACTCATCCCAAAGTCTAAAAATATACGGGCATCTTTTTCTTCAAGAAGAATCTTATTTCCACCTATCTCCCCTACTCCCCCATAGAAAGTAAGTTTAGTCATTGCTTCTACTCTATCTCGGTAATTTTTAAAATTTTTTATTAAAGATAAATTCTCCAAACTAAAAACTAATGACTGACCTTCCATCCTCCGTATTTTTTCATATATTCCACTAATCCTCCTGCTTCTATAATATCCAAAATTAAAGGAGGAAAGGGGATTATTCTTAATCTTAAATCTTTTGAAGGAAGAAAAACCTCTCCTTTAATTAAATCTATAATAAGCTTTTCTCCCTCTTCAATTTGTCCGGTATCTACCTGGATAATAGGAAGACCCACATTGATTGCATTTCGATAAAAGATACGCGCAAATGTTTTAGCCAGAACCGCCCCAATACCTGCATATTTAATAGCTAAAGGAGCCTGTTCTCGAGAAGAACCACAACCAAAATTCTCACCAGCTACAATAAAATCTCCTGAAGAAACTTTCTGGATAAAATCCGGATAGATGTCTTCAAAAAGATGTCTGGCTAACTCCTGATTATCGAGAGTGGCAAATTTATACCTCCCGGAGATAATATAATCAGTATTTATATTATCTCCAAATTTATGAACCTTTCCCTCAAGCACTCTTCTCTTATTCATCTTTAACCTCTTTAATATACTTACCTATTGTAGACTTCACTTTTGAAACCTTTATTTGAAAAATCTTTATATTATCTCCTACCTTAAACTAAATATATTTGCGAGGATCAGCAATTTTACCTTCAAGAGCAGAAGCGACTACTGTAGCCGGGGAGGCTAAATAAATAAAAGATTTGGGATTGCCCATTCTTCCTTTAAAATTTCTATTGGCAGTAGAAATAACATTTTCTCCATCTGAGGGAATACCATTATGAGTTCCCACGCAACATCCACAACCGGGAGTAACTATAGAAGCACCTGCTTCCAGTAAGATCTCCATAATTCCCTCTCTTATCGCTTCTAAGTATACTCTTCTGGAAGCGGGAGCTACAATAAGACGAACTCCTGGAGAAATTTCTCTCTTCTTTAAAATTTGTGCCGCTATCTTTAAATCCTCTTTTCTCCCATTAGTACAGGTTCCCAGAAAAGCTTGTTGAATAGGAATTCCCTCAACTTCATTTACAGGAAAAACATTATCTACTTGATGAGGTTTAGCTATCTGAGGAACCAATCTCGAAATCTCACACTCTATGACTCTCTCATATTTAGCATCTTTATCTGGGTCTATAAATGAAAAATCTCTCTTAAAATGTCTTCTTAACCATTCCTTAGTCTTCGCATCCCCTCTCATTATTCCTGTCTTTGCTCCTGTTTCTACAGCCATATTACATATGGTAAATCTTGCTTCCATGCTAAGGTCCTGGATACTATCTCCTTCAAACTCGAGAGCCTTATAAGTCGCTCCTCCTGACCCTAATTTCTTTACAAGATAGAGAGCCAGATCTTTGCTATAAATTCCCGGAGGAATTTTGCCTTTAAACACCACTTTAATACTTTCAGGGACTTTAAACCACAGTTTTCCCCCGAGAAAAACAGAAGCAATATCTGTGGAACCTACACCTGTAGAAAAAACATTTAGAGCACCATAAGTACAGGTATGAGAATCAGCACCCACTACTATATCTCCTGGACCCATCCATCCTTCCTCGGTAGCGACTACATGACAAACCCCTGAACCTGCTTCATATAGTTTTATCCCCTGTTCCTTAGCGAATTCACGCATTAGACTATGGAGAGAAGAAATATTCTTATGAGGAGAAGGAGCATTATGGTCAATAAATAAGGCTATTTTTTCATTATTAAAAACTTTCTTTCCTCTCATTTTTCGAAAGACTTCAATGGCTAAAGGAGCGGTTCCGTCCTGAGCCATAGCAAAATCAACATCAGCAATAACTATTTCCCCGGCTTTTACTTCTCGACCTATATGAGAAGAAAATATCTTTTCAGTGATTGTTTTTCCCA
>JAGGVN010000025.1 GCA_021158005.1 Candidatus Aerophobota bacterium
AGAAAGATTAGCTAAAACAATAAAGTGAAAATAGCAACTCTGCGCTCTTAAAAGAAAAGTATTTGAAAGAATGATTTTTTATAAATTAGAAAAACTAAAGGGAGGAAATATTATGCCAATTAAATTTACAAAAAATGCAACTTTAGATCAAATTTTGAGGCATCCTGAAGGAAAAAGGATTCTTACTAAATATCACTTACCCTGCTTGCATTGCCCGATGGCTGCTTATGAAATGGGAAGGTTGAAAATCGGAGAAGTTGCAAAAATTTATGGAATTAATATAGAAAATTTACTTGCAGAATTAAATTGTACAAAAAGTTAAGGTAAAATTTGATGTCAATGGAAAGTAAATTAGAGTCTTCCCAAAATTTTTGAAAGGAAGGGATTCCCAGTATTTATTGGAGGTTTATGTTCTATTATTTATTCCAAAGGTTAATATCCTTTATCTTCAGAGTAGATAAAATTCTTCTTGTATTCCTTCCTCCTCGGGATACAATCCTGTGAACTTCTTCTTTAAATAATAAGGTAAGCTGTCTCTATGGTTTCTATTAATTCAATGGCATCTAAGGAGGAATGAGCGATTCAACCTGGATATCTTTTTCCGAATCAGCAGATTTAAGATTTACCTCAGTTCTTTCTTTATCATAAAGCGACCTTTTGTCCCTTTCTTCCTGACTTATAAATAGCTTTTGTTAACCTGATTACTTTAAGTCCACACTCACCTGGTGAGTGGACTTTCTCTTTTCCTAAAATAGCCCGGATAAAATTAGTATCCGGGTCAGAAGAAGAAGGCAAATGAGATGGTTGATAAATATCCCCATTAGATAATTGATGATAGACTTTACCCTCCTGGAAAAAAAGAGCTCCTTCACTCCCCCAGATAGAAAGATTCTCATACCAACCAGGAGCATCACCAGAAATAGCTATACTGGCTAAGGCTCCGTTTTTAAACTTAATAGAAAAACTGGAAAAAATATCTACTTTTAACTCCTGCTTATCTACAAAAGCAAAAACTTCTTTAGGTTCAAGCTCCGTTAGCCAGAGGGTAATATCAATAAGATGACTCCCAGAATCCATTAGTTGCCCACCCCCAGAAAGTTGGGGATTTTGTCTCCAGGTATTATCACTAAGCGAACGCCACTCCTGGGCTAATGAAGCAGAGATGAATTTTATTTCTCCTAATTTACCCTCTTCTATAACTTTCTTAGCATAGAGAAATATAGGCTGATAGTGACGTTGATAAGCAACAAGTAAAACTTTATTTTTCTCTTTAGCTTTATTTATTAATTTTTCAGCATGAGAGACTTCTGTAGTCATTGGTTTTTCTACCAAAACATGGAGGCCCTTTTCAAGACTATACAAGCACTGAGAAAAATGAAGAGTATGAGGGGTGAAAATCCCTACAGCGTCAAGGTGACATCTTTCAATCATTTCTTTATAATCAGTAAATACTAAAGAATCATCTTTGTTTTTCCCTATAAACTCTTCTTTTAGACTAAGAGCTGCTTTTCTATTAGTGTCGGCAAAACCACTTAGCTCTATCTGAGGTAGACTCCTCAATCGTTTTATATGAGCGGTGCTTATTCCTCCACATCCAATTATTCCTACCTTAATTTTTCTTTTTTCTCGATTAGGATCCATCATATCCTCCTTCTTTAATAAACTTATCAATTCCTATTTTCTGTTTATTTTAAATTTAATCTTTGCTTAGTAAAGACGCAATATCTTTTGCCTTTCCTCCTACCTCTTATAGCTATAATTCTCCTCCCCATCTGGAGGCTTCGCTTCCAACTTTTATGTTAGGGAAATGACGGCTGATTAATACCAATGTTTCCAGAAACCGCTGGGCAATAGATTCAGCTCCAGCTTGAAGGATTTCTTTCGGTAAAGTGTTAGAGATTGAATTCAAAATTGATCTCTCCTTTGCTGATGTCCTTCAGTTAGGAGAGTGTTAAATAAACTCCTCTTTCTGTGTCAGGACATCCCTATCAGATAGAATCCTTCGAAAAGAATAAAGAAATTTATTAAAATATTTTACCAGGAAATACAAAAATGAAAAGGAGCGAGAAAAAGAAAAAGGTTAATTAAGATTTATATGCATGTCCTATTTTTTTAATTCGATATCTTCCTTTTACAAAATGATAAATGTCCTCGTATAATTGCCGGATCTCAGTCTTATAAGACCTATGGAGAAAGAAGATGTTTAAAGAGTCCTTCTCGCCTTGGCAAGGTTATTGCGATGCTTGACTTCTTTCTCCAAAATGTATATAATTAAATAATTTACCAGAAAAGTTTTTACTCCCCGGTAAAGAAGAAAGGAGGAAAAGATGAGTAAAATTAGAATTGGAATTGTAGGAATTGGAAACTGTGCTAGTTCATTAATCCAAGGATTAGAATATTATAAAGATAAGGGAGAGGAGACCGGGCTAATGCATCCTGAGCTCGGTGGGTATAAATTAAGTGATATTAAGGTAGTGGCTGCTTTTGATATAGATGAAAGAAAAGTAGGACGAGATTTAAGTGAAGCCCTCTTTGTCGAACCGAACTGTACTAAAATTTTCTACCCTCATGTTCCTTATTACGGAGTGAAGGTAAAGATGGGTAAGGTTCTGGATGGAGTAGCGGAACATATGAAAGATTATCCTCCAAATAGAGCTTTTCGCGTGAGTAAAGAGAATCCTTGTGACATAGTGAAGGAATTAAAAGAGAGTGGAGCGGAAATTTTAATAAATTATCTTCCGGTAGGGTCAGAAGAAGGAACAAGATTTTATGCGCAAGTAGCCCTGGAAGCAGGAGTGGGTTTTGTTAACTGTATTCCCGTATTTGTTGCTTCTGATAAAGAATGGGGAGAAAAATTTACCAAGAAAGGGCTTCCTATTGTGGGGGATGATATAAAAGCTCAGATAGGTGCTACCATTGTCCACAGAGTTCTTACTAAATTATTTGTTGACCGGGGGGTAAAAGTGGACAGAACCTATCAGCTTAATGTAGGAGGAAATACTGACTTTTTGAATATGATTGCCCGGAATAGGCTTCGCTCAAAGAAGATTTCCAAAACAGAGGCAGTTGAATCTCAAATGATAGAAGCAATCTCTCCGGAAAATATCTATATTGGACCGAGTGACTATGTTCCCTGGTTAAATGATAATAAGGTATGTTTCATTAGAATGGAAGGGAAAGAGTTTGGTAATGTTCCTCTTACTCTGGACCTTAGACTTTCTGTGGAAGATTCACCCAATAGCGCCGGAGTAGTGGTAGATGCTATAAGATGCTGCAAGATTGCTCTGGATAGAAAAGTAGGTGGACCTCTGATTTCTATCTCCTCTTATGCTATGAAGCATCCTCCAGTTCAATATTCTGATTCCGAAGCTAAAAGACGGGTGGAAGATTTTATTCTGGGAAAGATTGAGAGATAGGGAATGAAGGCAGTGATTTTGGCGGCTGGTCAAGGGAATAGAATTTCCTCTCTGGGTTTGCCTAAACCTTTAATAGAGATAGAAGGTTTATCGCTACTGGAGAGGACAATTCTTTTCTTTATCTATCTCCAGGTGAGAAAATTTATAATTGTGGTGGGGTATAGAGCTACAGAAATTAAGAATTTCTTGAAAGAGCGGAAGATAAGTAAAGAAGTCGAAATTACCTGGGTGGAAAATCCCCAGTTTCACCGGGGTAACGGAGTATCCGTCCTCTGTGCACAAAATTATGTAGATGATTGGTTTCTCTTGAGTATGGTAGATCATCTGTATGAACCAGCTATCTTTCTGGATTTTCCTTCCAGAAAAGGTGACCTGGTTTGTGCTGTTGATTCTGAGCCAAGATTTGCCGATCCTCAAGGAGCCACTAAGGTTTTCTTTGAGGACGGCGTAATCAGAAAAATAGGAAAAAGTCTTAAAAATTATAATGCCTTAGATTGCGGTCTTTTCTTATGTTCAAAGAAAATTTTTCCTGTTTTAAAAGAAACAATAAGAGAGGGAAGAGAAGAATGGGACGAAGCAAAGAATAGATTTGCTCGAGAATACGGAGCAGAGTTCTTTGACATCAAAGGTGGATTTTGGATAGATGTAGATACTCCTGAAGATTTAATTAAAGCAAAAAAACTGTTGTCTTCTCGTTAAAGGGAAAAGTAAATGAAAGCAATAATTCTGGGCAAAGGAGAGAAGCAAAAGGAATTTAAAATATGTGGGTTATCTTTGATAGAAAGAGCTCTTTATCTTTTAAGGGCAGCAGAAATAAGAGAAGTAATTATTTTTAAAGAATTTTCTCTTGAAAAGAAGAAAAAAATAGAGAAAAGATTAGGAGTAAAACTGGAAGTTGTTAGAGATAATAAGGCTTTATCTTCTTTGATTGAACGAATGAAGAAGGAGGAGGTTTTTCTTATTTTAAATGAAAATTTTATCTTTGATATTAATCTCTTGAGAATTTTATTAAAGCATAAAGGAACAATTCTATGTAGTAGTGATTTCAAAAAGGTATCTTCTGTTTCTCTCCCACGAATTTCTTTTAAAGATGGACGGGTAGAAGGGATTGGTGAAAATCTTATTAATTATCAGGGAGTTTATACGGGGATAGCTCTTTGCGAGAAAAGAATACTTCTTTCTTTGTTAAAGGAGGAGCAGGCTCTCAATCTTTCCTGGCCAATAAGTCTGAATGAGATTTTAAAAAAAGAGAGAGTAGCTTATTTGAATCTATCCACACTTAAATATTATGATAGTGAGGTAAGAAGAGAGGTTAGACCTTTCTGGCAATATCTAAGATCAGAAGAAGATTTAAAAACAGCAAAAAAACATCTTATTGGAGGAATTCAAAAAAAGACTCTGGATGTTTTTGCCTGGTACATCCATAGGCCCGTAGAGAATAAGATTACCTGGTGGCTTTGTGAACTACCCTTAACTCCCAATCAGCTTACTTTGATTACTTTTATTTTAGCTCTTTTTGTAACTTTTCTCTTCTTCAAAGGGTATCTCTTAGCAGCTTCCCTGCTTACCTTAGTAGTGAATATTCTTGATGGATTAGATGGCAAACAAGCGAGAGCAAAGGGGATGTTTACTAAGTTTGGGAATCTTGAACATTCCTTAGATACTATCTATGAACAGTCCTGGTATATAGCTTTTTCCTGGGCTCTTTTTACATCCTCAGGGAAACTTTTGCCTCTTCAGCTCTGCCTGGTAATGATTCTCTTTGATACCTTCAGTCGGCATTGTTCTATGCAATTCCGAATGACTATGGGAATTCCTCTGGCCGACTACTCCCGATTTGACCGTTCGTTTAGAAAGTTTGACGGAAGAAGAAATATTTATACTTTTTATATCTTTATCGGTATCCTTGCCGGGGTTCCTTTATTTTCTCTTATAGCTATGTGTCTTCATGCTGTTTTAACCGGATTAGTCTATTTTGTAAGAGCTACCACCCATATGCATAAATTTGACAAAGGAAAAGTTCTTAAGGAGTAAATTGCAGAATGAATTTAATCTTCAGATTAGCCAAATATCCGGGGTTTACCCTGATTGGTATAAAGAAACAAAACTATTTATTAAATAGAAAATGTTTAAAAAAAGGAGGATACTATTAAGTGGCGGAATTATCTTAATTTTACTTTTCTCAGGAGGGGTAAAAGTTTTTTCCTCTATTGGGGTTCAGGTAGACTTAGGTTTTGAAGGTTATTACCCCGTAGATAAATGGGTTCCTTTACATATTCTTTTCACTAATGAAGGACCTTTAGTAAAAGGAAATCTTCTTGTAAAATGGAAGAAAAATAAATCTCTTTCCCTAAAACCAACTGAGGTTAGTTATCTCATTCCTCTTTCTCTTCCACCTTCCTCAAAAAAGTTATATACCACCACTCTTCTTTTAGAATCAGGAGTATCTTCTTTACAGCTTTTGCTCCTTGCAGAAGATAGAATTATTTTTAAGAAAGAAATCCCCTTAAAGCCTCTTTATATGAAAGAAGGATTAATTCTGGTGGTTAATAAAAAAGGTTCAGGGTTCGATTTTCTAAATCAGTTCTCAGACGAAAAGAAGAGAAGAGTTTTTTATATAAAGATGGAAAATTTACCCCGGCAGTGGATAGGATATGACGGAGTAGATGTATTAATAATTGATGAGGTTTCTTCTCTTAACTTAGAAGATACTCAGAAAGAAGCTTTAAAGAGATGGCTTTCCGTGGGAGGAACTCTTATAATTACGGCGCGGGGGGATTATGGAAAGTTTACTTCTTCTTTTCTTTTCGAATTGCTCCCTATAGAGATCACCGGAAAAGTAGTTTTAAATCCTCCATTTTCTTTTTCGAAAGAAAATTTTAAAGGATCCTTAGAGAAACTTGAAGTATGGAAAATTTACTCTTCTCAGGGAGAAGTAAAAATTAGAGAGAAAGGTATTCCCCTTCTGATAAAGTTTAAAAAAGGAGGGGGGCAGATTTTTTTTCTGGCTACAGATTTCTTCTCATCACCTTTTAGAGATTGGCCAGGAAGGTGGAAATTATGGGAAGAGATGATAGAAAAAAAGAGCCTGCCCTCTATCCCCCGGGGTATGTTGAATGGGATTATGGAACCTCTTTTTTTATTGGAAAAACCTTCTTATCCTTCCCGGATGAAATTTCTTTTATTTTTGAGTGTCTATCTTTTGGTTCTGGGTATTTTTTATATCTTTAAGAAGAAATCTTTACCAGGAGGAAAAAGGGGGAAACTCATTTTCTTTTTAATAATTTTCCTCTTTTCTTTTACTTCCTACTATCTATTTGGACGCAAAATAAAACAAGAGAATACTTTCTTAAAGGAAATAAGCATTTATTATAAGAGTGGAGAAAGTCCCCAGGCACGAGTAGAGAGTTATTTTCTTCTCTTTTCTTCTCAAGAAGATTCTTTTAAACTTAAAACTCGGGCAGAAACCTCTTTTGTGAGTACTCTTCCAGGGAAAAATGAAAAGATTCACAGGGATTTAGAACTTCTTTTTGATAAGGGAAAAGTATTCTTTACTTTTTTTAGTAAACCCTGGTCTTTTTATAGTTTTCGCACAGAAACCATTCTTGAATTTCCTCTTTACGGAAAGGTAGAGAAGGAAGGCAGCTTTAAAATATCCTTGAGGAATTTAAATCTTTTTCCTCTTGAAGATATATTGATTATCTATAAAGAAAAGTATCTTTTTTTTAAGAAACTTCCCTCTCTAAGTGAAAGAGAGTTTACCTTTAATTCAGAAAGGGGAAAAGATGCGCGTATTTCCTCCCTCGAGGAATCAAAAAGAAAGATTCTTAATCAAATATTTAACCATAAGAAAATAAAGGAAATTTCTTTTAAGAATCCTTTACTGGTGGGATGGTTTCGAAAATTTCCCTCCCCGATAGTGGAGGTTAAAGGAGGAATAAATCAAAAATTTACGGGATTGATTTTAATGGTTTTGAAGATTATTTGAAGGAGAAACTAAATAATTATATGATAGATTTAAAGAAAAGCTTGTGGATAAAAGCTCATCTTTTTTATCTGGGAATTCTTTCTCTTCTTTCTATAATTATCTGGCCTGAAAATGAATTTTTTAGCTTTGATAAACCTGAATCCTTCTCTATTTTAATGACCGGGCAGATAATTATTCTCTCCTATTTTGTGATGAGAATAGGAGAAAAGGGAGGAATTTACCAAATTAGGCAAAAGATAAATCCTTTAAGAAGATTAAAGAGCGAGGTGACGGGAACTTTTTTATTCTTTCTGGTTATGTTTTTCTCTTCTTTTCCTTTGATGATTCCTTTTTATTTTACAGGAGGAATTTACGGAAAGGACTTACTAATCGGGTCCCTTTTTATCTTTATCTCTGTAATTACTTTTATTAACTTAAGTTTTTGTTGTTCTTTGCTTATTAAAAGTATAGATTTTCGTTCGGCAACCACCCATATCTTATTCTTTCTCTTCCTGGGAGGGCTTTTCCTGACCCGGTCAGGGAAAGAGAAATTTTTTCATCTGAATCCTCTTTTCTTTTTCTTTATTCTCAGTGTCTCTTTTATTTCTCTCTTCCTTGGGTTAAAATATGGGAATCTCCATGGATCCGAGGTGCGCTAATCGTTTGTATGTACCAATGTTAAAGACAGGGGCAAACTTTAATAAAAAAAATGAATCTAAGAAAAAATTTAGAAAATGGATTAAAGAGATTTAGCCACAGAGATACTCTTATCCAGATGGTAAATAGAGTCATTCTCTACTTTGGAGGAGCTATATGTTTTTATTTAATTTTATGGGGAATAAATAGATTCTTTCCTCTCTTTTTTCTGGGAAAAGAATTTTTCACTTTAATTTCTCTGGTGAGCACGGGTTTAGCTATAGGGATAACTTTTCTTCGAAGAAAGACACTTTTTGAAGTTGCTCGCTTCATTGATAAAAAATCGAAGTTAAAGGAGAGGATAAGCACTGCCTGGGAATTTTCCTCTAAGAAGAAAGATATTTTTGTTCCTTTTCTCTTAAGAGATGCTCTTTCTAAGCTTCAAGAAATTAAGACTTCCTCTGTTTTTCCTTACTATTTTCCTTCTCAAAGTAAGTACCTTTTTTATGCACTGATAGTTATTTTCCTTTTTCTCTCTTTAAGCCATTTTCCTTTTCTTTATATGAGAAAAAGGAGGGTATATCTTTACCAGCAAGTAAACACTTTAAAGAGCATAAGTAGGGAATTGTTAGAACAGGGGAAGAGAGAGAATCTTAAAAGTGTCACTCTTTTTGTTCCTCGACTGGAAGAATTAAGTGAAAAAACAGAAAGAGGAGAGATTGGACCTGAGGAACTTTTAAAAGCTTATGAGTATCTTCGAGAAGAAATGAAAGCTAAAATAGAGGAGAAAAAGAGAGAACTCCTGCAGAAGTTGAACTCTCTTCTTCAAAGAGAAAAGCAGGAGTCTTCCTTTAAAGATAAACTTCAAGAAGCTATTGAAGCTATTAAGAAGGAAGAATATAAAAGAGCCGGAGAGCTTCTAAGGGAGTCTTCTCTTTCTCGAGAGAAGAAAGAATTAAAGGAATTAGAAAGTTTAAGTAAAGCGCAAGAAGAGCTCGAAAGAGATTCGCGATATTTGAGTAATCGAGTAAAAAAAGAAGTTAAAGACCAAAAAGAGAATTTTAGGGGAATAGCCGAGAAGGATAACCAGAAAGAGGAGTTTCTCTCTACCGAGATAAAGAGTTTCGGAGGAGTTTCTCCTTATTCTCCTTTATCCTCAAAAGAAAAAGGGAAGGAAGGGGTTCCTCCGGAAGCAAAACAAGAAGGAAGTTTAAGTAAAGTAGAGGGAGAAAAAGAAGATACTCTTTTAATGAGTTTAGTAGAGGAGCTTTTTCTTCCTGATTCCCCCTTAGGATTAAAAGAGAGAGAAGCATTTTCATCATACCGAAGATTTATGATAAATAAAATATTTGAAGAAAAAATCCCGGCAGATTATAAAGAGAGAGTAAAAGAATACTTTACTTCCTTAGAGCCAAAATGAGGAAAATATGGAAATTAATAATGAAAAGATAAAAAGGTTTCAAAGGGATATAGAAAGAATAAGAAAAGAATTGGCAAAGGTAATTGTGGGACAAAAACAGATTATTGAGGGAATAATTATAGCCATTCTCTCTAATGGACACGTCCTCTTAGAAGGAGTTCCCGGCTTAGGAAAGACTCTTTTAATAAAATCTCTTAGTCAGACGATGGATTTAAAATTTTCTCGAATTCAATTTACTCCTGATCTTATGCCTGCTGATATTTTAGGAACTAATATTCTTATGCAAGGAGAAGATGGAAGGAGATTTTTCAAATTTCAGGAAGGTCCTATCTTTGCTCAAATTATTTTAGCCGATGAGATAAATCGGGCTACCCCAAAAACACAGTCAGCACTCCTGGAAGCTATGCAGGAACAGAAAGTAACCGTAGCGGGAGTGACCCGTCCCTTAGGAAGACCATTTTTCGTCTTAGCTACTCAGAATCCTTTGGAGATGGAGGGAGTTTATCCCTTGCCAGAAGCTCAAATTGACCGTTTCTTCTTCAAGTTAAAGATAGATTATCCTGATTATGAAGAACTTCAGCAAATTGTTGGTCAGACTACAGTTGGAGAATTGCCGCTCTTGGAGAAGATTATAGATGGAGAGGAGCTTTGTCAGATACAATCTCTGGTCAGGAAGGTACTTATAGCTTCTCATGTATTAAAATATGCTACCCGTTTAACCATGGGAACTCATCCTGATTCTAAATTTGCTACCCCTCAGATTCGTCGTTTTGTTCGTTACGGAGCCAGTCCCCGGGGAGCTCAGACTCTGGTTCTCGCTGGAAAAGCCCTCGCATTTATGGAAAATAGATTTAATGTAAGTTTTTCTGATATTAGAGAGGTAGCTTTGCCATCTTTGCGCCACCGAATTTTATTAAACTTTGAAGGAGAAGCAGAGGGAGTAGATATAGATAAGATGATTGAAGATTTAATTAAAGTAACACCAGAGAGAGAAGATGGGTAAGTTAATTTTAGAGGAAAAGTTTTTGCGAGAATTAGATTCTCTTCGTCTTCTCAGTAAGAAGGTAGAAAGTGGACACTTTCAGGGGGAGAGGAGAGGAAGTAGAGCGGGGAGTGGACTGGAATTTATTGACTATCAGCCCTATCAAGTAGGTGATGATTATCGTTATATTGATTGGCATCTCTTTTCCCGTTTTGAACAACTCTTCATTAAACTCTTCGTTGAAGAGAAGGACCTTCGGGTGCACCTTCTTATAGATAAAAGTTTTTCTATGAGTACGGGAGTTCCTTCTAAAATAGAATACGCTAAGAAACTTGCCGCTGCCTTAGGATATATTGCTCTGGTAAACTTTGACCGGGTAGGAATAACCAGTTTTACTTCTTGCCTTGAAGAATCTCTTCCTCCTCGAAGAGGTAAGCTCCAGATTTTAGAACTTTTTCGCTTTCTGGAGAAGATATCTTCGCGAGGAGAGACGAATTTTAACTTCTGCCTGAATAAATTTGCTTCCAGAGAAAGAAAGTCTGGAGTAGCTATTGTAATTAGTGACCTTCTTGATGAAAAAGGCTACCAGGAGGGACTTCTCTCTTTAAGGACACGGGGATGGGAAATCTCTTTAATTCATATCTTAGAAGAAAGAGAAGTAAATCCTCCGGAAGAGAAGGGAGTAGTGCTGGTAGATAAGGAAACACATAAAAGAATAGAGACCGAAGTTACTCCTTCTACTATTAAGCTTTATCAAAAAGCCTTAGAAGATTTCTTTAAAGAGATTGAAAATTTTTGTGAATATTATCAAATTAAGTATTTACGAACTTTAACTTCTCTCTCTTTATCTTCACTTATCTTCAGGAATCTTCGGAGGAAAAAAGTGTTAAAATGAGTTTTCTTAATCCTCTCGCTCTCTGGCTTCTTTCCCTTACAGGAATTATTATTCTCTTTTATTTATTAAAGAGAAGAAAGAGGGAAGTTTTTGTTTCCAGTATCTTTCTCTGGAAAAAAATAGTGAAGAATCTCCCTTCACCTGAGTTTCACTGGAAATTACCCTTTTCCTGGATTCTTCTTCTCCAAATAATTATTTTAATTCTCATGATTCTTGCCTTATCCAATCCTTTTTTGTTTCGAAAGAGTAAAGAGAATTTTTTGGTAATAGTTCTGGATACTTCCGCCAGTATGAAATCTACCGATGTCTTCCCTAATCGTTTTTTTGTAGCTAAAAAAAGAATAAAAGAATTTTTGGAGACTCTTCCTCAAAATACAAAAATAGCCCTTATCTCTTCCATTCCTCCACAAGTTCTCTCAAGTTTTTCTGATTCTAAGTCCCACTTTTTGGAAAAATTAAGAGATTTAGAACCTCTGGACGTTCCCGGAAAAGAAAAAGAAGCTTTAAATTTAGCTTTGTCCCTTATTTCTAAAAAAAGAGGAGAGATTTTTTTCTTCACGGATACTTCATTTCCTTCTAAGATACTCTCCTTAAAAGAAAATATAGAACTTGTTCCTGTTGTTAGTGAAAATCCCCGTAATATAGGAATTACTCATTTTGATATAAGGTCTACTGCGGGGAAAATAGGAGAGTATGAAATCTTAGTAAAAATAGAAAATTTTTCTCTCGGTAAAGAGAAAATTATTTTAAGAATATTAGCTAATGAGAAACTTCTTCACCAAGAAGGCTTTGAACTTCCGGCCTCCGGCAAAAAAAATTTCACCTATGATTTTATCTGTAATCAGAAGATATATCTTAAAGTAGAAATTAAAACTACCCCTCCAGATGATTTCTCAATCGATAATTTTGTGGGAGCGGTGATTTATCCTGAACAAACTCTTTTTGTTCTTTTGGTTAGCCAAGGAAACCTTTTTTTGGAAACAGCTTTAAAGACTTATCCTCAAATAAAACTCTTTGTAAAAAATAAAATATCTCAGGAACAGCTTCCCGAATACGACCTTATATTTTTCGATAAAGTTACTCCTCCTTTTCCTCTTAAAGGAAATATAATTTGTATTGGTATTTTACCTCCCAACCTTCCCATAGAAAGTAAAGGTTGGGAAAGAGATCTTCCCGTAACTTATGTAAAAAGTTCTCATCCACTCTTTCGTTTTGTCCATCTGGGAGAGATGAATGTAAGGCGTGCTCTTTCTGTCTCTTCTCTTCCGGGAGCGGAGATTCTCCTGAGGAGTTTTCAGATTCCTCTTATGCAAATCTGGCAAAGGGAAAATTTAACTCTTCTTCTTATCTCTTTTGACTTTTATGAGTCAGATTTTCCTCTTCAAGTAGGTTTTCCTGTCTTTATTTTTAACTTATTACAGTGGTTTCATCCTGAAGTTTTTGACCCTCAGTATTATAAGGTTCGCACAGGAGAAGATTTTTTCGTCTCCCGAGAAGGAAATAATCTTCTTGTAGGTCCCCACAATCACTCTACAAAATTAGAGGGGAAAAGTATTTTTTCCCGGGTCAATTTTGTTGGTCCTTATAAGCTTAATGGAGATGTTTACTTTGTAGCTAATCTTCTTAATTCCCAGGAATCAAACATTTTTCCTCAAGCAAAAAATCACTCTCTTAAAATAGAAGAAGAATTTTCTCCCGCAGGAGAAGAAGATAAATGGTTTCTTTTTCCTCTTCTCATTTTGTTGTCCTTAGTGCTTCTTTTAGGAGAATGGTATCTTTACTATCGAGGTATGCAATGATTTATTTTTCTTATCCTCTATTTTTATCTCTATTTTTTCTTATTCCCTTCGTTTTCTATATTTACAAAAAGGGAAATTCTTCACTTAGTCTTTTAAGAAGGAGAATTTCGCTTATCCTGCGTCTTCTTGTTCTCATCTTTTTGATACTGAGTTTAGCAGGAATGAGAATTTCTCTACCTACGCGGCAGAAGAGTATCTTCTTTCTTCTTGATGTCTCCGAAAGTATTACCGAGGAGAGAAAAGCATTAGCTTTTGATTATCTTAAAAAGATTCCCCAGATGGCAAAGAAAAAAGACCGAGCGGGACTTATTCTTTTTGGAAAAGAGGCTTTTATAGAATCTCTCCCCCAGGAAAATATTTCTTTCTTTCCTCTTCATACCTCCGTTGACCCTCACTATACCAATATAGCTAAAGCTCTAAGATTAGCTTCTGAAAATCTTCCTCAAGGGGGAGAAAAAGAGATAGTTCTTTTGAGCGATGGTAATGAAAATAGGGGAGAAGCGAGAAATTTAGTAGATTATCTTAAGAAAAATAAAGTAAGAGTAAATGTCCTTCCTCTAAGTGGAGGAGAAAAGAAAGAAGCTCTACTTAAAGAAATGATTCTTCCTCCTCAGGTAAAAAGGGGAGAAAAATTTAAGATTAGTATTGTAGCTCAAAGCTCTTTTGAAACGGAGGGAATTCTTAAGCTTTACCTTAATGGAGAGTTTTTGGAAGAAAAGAAGGTGAAGTTAGAGCCAAAAGAGAAACTTTTTTCTTTCGTGGGGAAATTAGAAAAGAGCGGATTTTATACTTATAAAGCTCTTCTCCAGGTTTGGCCGGATAATATTTCCTCCAATAATCAGATTTACGGATACACTGTGGTTAAAGGAGAACCAAAGGTGTTATTACTTACTAAAAATAAAGAAGCTATAAAGAACCTTGTTGAACTTTTCAGAAGAGATGGTTTTTCTCTGGAAATTCGCTCGCCCTTTAATGCTCCCTCTTCTCTTGAGGAATTAAGTAATTATAGTGCTCTCATTTTAAATGATATCTCTGCTCTCTGGCTCTCTCCTTTACAACTGAAGAATATCTCGGAATACGTGAAAGAGTTAGGAGGGGGGCTGATTGTTATTGGAGGGGAAAATAGTTTTGCTCTTGGAGAATATCGAAATACACCCTTAGAAGAAGTGCTCCCTGTTTATGCGGGGATTCATGAAAAGACAAATCTACCTTATCTTTCGCTTGTCTTAATTATTGACAAGTCAGGAAGTATGTCTGAGGGAGGGAATGGAGATTCTTTAACAAAAATCTCCTTAGCTAAAAAAGCTGCCTGGACTGTTATTGACCTTCTCCCTTCTTATGAAAGAGTAGGGATTTTGAGTTTTGATACTAATTGCTACTGGACTGTTCCTCTCCAGCTAATAGCTAATAGATTAGGGATAGGGAGACAAATAAATAGTCTTGAGGCTAATGGGGGGACCAGTCTTTATCCTGCTTTAAAAGAAGCTTTTAAGGAATTAAGGAAGGAAGAGAGTGCTATAAAACATATTATTGTTCTCTCCGATGGTCTTTCTACAGAAGGTAATTTTGAGGAGATTGTTAAGGAAATGAATAAGGAAAAGATAACGGTAAGCACCGTGGCTATTGGTGAAGATGCGGATATTAAGCTTATGAGGAATATTGCTCTTTGGGGAAAGGGAAAAGCTTATTATACTACTGATATTCAATCTCTTCCCCGAATCTTCACTGCCGAAACTTTAAGAGTTAGCCGTTCGCTGGTAGTAAACGAATCTTTTCTTCCTCTCCTTAATCTCGAAGGTCCACTTACCTCAGGAATAAACTGGGAGAATGTTCCCCCTCTTGAGGGGTATACAGTCACTACACCAAAACAAGTCTCCACTATTTATTTACTTTCTCCCCGAAAAGACCCTCTTTTAGCGAGCTGGCGCTATGGACTGGGAAGGGTAGTAGTCTTTACTTCTGATTACGGAAAATGGTCAAAGAACTGGAGAAAATGGCCCGATCATGATAAATTCTGGGTCCGGCTCTTAAACTGGGTTATTCCTGCTACTGAAAGTTTTCTCTTCCCTATAGTGAGTATAGAAGGGAAGAAGGGTCATATTACTGTTGATGCCCTCGATGATAAAGGAAAGTATCTTAATTTTCTTTCTTTAAGAGCCACAATACTTAAACCTGAAAGTAGAATGGAATCTATTTCCCTGGAGCAGACTGCTCCCGGCAGATATGAAGGATGGTTTTCTGCTGATGAAATAGGTTCTTATATGGTTTCTCTCTTTGATCAAGAGAAAATGAAGCAAACAGAACTTACCGGTACGGTAGTCTCCTATTCTCCTGAATATAAGGATTTAACCCCGGATAAAAATCTTTTAACTTATTTAGCAGAAAAAACAGGGGGAAAGGTCTTAAGTTTTTCTAATAATCCCTTTACTCAGAGAAGATTTACCCTCTCTCCCCCTTACTCTCTAAGGTTTTTTTTCCTTGATTTAGCTATCTTTCTTTTTCTCTTGGATGTAGGTATAAGAGTACTTCCCTCCGGTATAGGAATCTTCTTACTTAAGAAGCTTACTTCAGTATTCAGGTAAATAGACCTACTTATTCCCTTCACTGAAATCTTCTGGTTTTATATCCTCCAGTTTCTTTTTAAATTCTTCTATCTCTTTGTCTTCAATAGGTTTAGTCTCTACAATTTCAGTCTCCGTTCCTATCCTGTTAAGAATAGATTCATCTATATAGATAGGGACCTTAAGTCGTAAGGCTAAAGCTATGGCATCACTGGGACGAGAGTCAACTTCTATTCCCTCGCTTTCTTTATTCATTAATATCCGGGCGTAGTAAGTATTATTTCGGAGATCGTTTATTACCACCCGCCTCACTTTTCCGTGAAGCTTCTCAATTATATTTTTGGTTAAGTCATGAGTTAAGGGGCGAGGAAGTTTCACATTCTCCAAAGCTATAGCAATAGACTGTGCTTCAAATAAACCTACCCATATAGGGAGAGTCTTATTCCCCTTTTTTTCTTTCAAGATAATTACCGGCATATTTGATTTTACATCAATGGCTACATTGGCTACCTTTACTTCTATCACAGTTTTCACCTCCCTTTAATATTTTCACTAATCTCATTAAGATCCTACCATATGGCTACAACCCATAAGATCCACTATCACCTTCATTAACTCAACTCCTTTTAGATGTCCGAGGCATCCGGAAGAAGTAGAAATCTCGTCAAAGAGTTCTACTTTGTCCTGACGGATACCGGGTCCATAAATCATTAGGGGCACAGGATCGCTGCTATGTCTTTTAAGAGAAAGAGGAGTGCTGTGGTCAGCGGTGACGATGAGATAGGCATTTTCTTCTTCTTCCCTTAGAAGCTCTACTAATCTAT
Organism: Candidatus Aerophobota bacterium; assembly: GCA_021158005.1. Classification (GTDB taxonomy): domain Bacteria; phylum Aerophobota; class Aerophobia; order Aerophobales; family JAGGVN01; genus JAGGVN01. The sequence goes on from JAGGVN010000025.1 coordinate 16,501, forward strand.
CTACTTTTTGAATCATTAGCATCTTATCTCTTAGATTCCCGTCGTGACTGGCATTATCTGCGCCCTTAATGTGGATAAAGACAAAGTCAAATGTCTTCAGAGCTTTTTTAGATTCTCTGGCTTTAGCTTCAATATCTGTATCTATTCTTCCAGTAGCTCCGGGAACTTCGAGAACCTCCATTCCTACATATTTTGCTACTCCTTTATAGAGGGCTGCACCGGCTATACAACAGGAGCTGAATCCATATTTTTCTTTCAAGGAAGGAATCTTCTGATAAATTCCTGCACCCCGGGTGAGGATTATATTTGCGGGAAGTTTTCCTTCCTCTTCCCTTTCTTTATTTAAAGGATGAGAGGAAAGAATTTCTTGGCTTCTTTTCACTATTTCATTTACTATTTTTGCGGTTCTTTTTGCCCTCTCATCATTTTTTAGAGGCCTTGCCTCTTTAAAAGGGAGAGATTCTGCTGTGTGGGGGTCAGTGTCGGAAATCTCCGGAGAAAGCCCTTCTCCTCTCAAGACTAAGACTCCTCGATGCTCTGTGGAAGAAGAGAATATTACTTTTACTCCTTCTACTTCTATTCCTTGCAGAGACTTAGCCAGTTCTTTCCCTTCATCCTTCAGTCGTCCTGCTCTTCTATCAATAACTCGTCCGTCTTTATCTACAGTAGCAAAATTGCACCTAAAGGCTACATCTCCTTCTTTTAAATCTATTCCTACTCCCAGAGCTTCAAATGGACCTCTTCCTTTATAATAGCGGTTAATATCGTATCCGAAGAGAGCCAAATGAGCGGTATCACTCCCGGGAATAATTCCCCGACCCAAGGTACTCATTATCCCCGTAGAACCCCTTTTAGCTAAATCATCCAGATGTTTTTTAGGGGTAAGTTGAAGAGGTGTTTTTCCTTCTTTTACGGACCGGTCTCCTAATCCATCAACTACTACTAAAATAGCTTTTTTTTCCATTTTTCTTAACTCTTTTTGCTTTAAAGAATAATACACTTTTTAAATTTGTCAACTTGCAAATTTAAATTTATATGATTGCAAGAAATCGCTTTCTTGTTTTCTTCAGGGATTTTTGTATATTGAAATAAGATTTGGCACGAGGAAGGATTAATATGAAAATTTTCATTGATACCGCAAAGTTAGAGGAGATTGAAGAGGCTTGTAGCTGGGGAATAGTGGATGAGTAACTATTAATCCTTCTCTGATTAAAAGAGCAGTGGATACTTTGAGGAAAAATAATAAACTTATAGAGATGGAGGAATATATTGGTAAAATATGCAAGACAGCAGGAGAAGGAAAACCTGTTAGCCTGGAGGTGATCAGCTTAACTTCTGAAGAAATGGTTAAGGAAGCGAGGGCTTTCTATTCTAAATTTAATCCCATTGCTCAGAATGTAGTAATAAAAATCCCTATTAATATATATATGGAAGGGAAGACGATTACAAATTACGAAGGCTTAAAGGCTATAAGTCAATTGAGCAAGGAGGGAATTTCGGTAAATGTAACTTTGGTGATGAATCCAGGACAGGCACTTTTGGCGGCGAAAACAGGAGCTCGTTATGTAAGTCCTTTTTCAGGGAGAGTAGACGATTATATAAGGAAGAACTTAGGAATTAATTTTGAAAATGAAAATCCCTGTTTTCTTTCGACTTTACTGAAAAAAGTAGTATAATTATCCCTTAAAGCCTTTACTTTCCAAAAAAGATAATTGAAGTAAATATGCAGCACAAGCCTTGAAGGGAAAATGCTCTTCATTCTCTTCCTCAATGATCTTGACAGTCTAAAAACTAAAAAAGCCAATTTGTGATATTTTTTCAAAGAACAAAGAATTTGTCGAAATCAGTGTTAAAAGATATTTTAAGTTGTTTAGAGATTTCTATTAATATTTATCCAAATGCTTTCATTATCCAGTAAATTAAGGAAATCCAAGGAGCAGTAATAAAAGTAGTAAAAACCCAACAAGAATTGGTCAAATCTTTATTCAGCTTAAATAAACTTGAGAGAATCAATGAAGATATAGCTACAGGCATCGCTGATTCAATAAAAATTACCTTTAAAGATAAAGTATCAAGAATGTTCATCCGCACAAACAAATAAGCCAGACTCAACCCAATGATTGGATTAATTATAAATTTTAAAAAGGAAATACTCAGACATTCATTGAAATATTTTTTAATTTTTGCAAATTTTATAGTTAAACCTATGGAAAACATATAAAGAAAAGTAGTCAGGGGAATCAATATATTGTTGAGTAAAGTAAAAAATTGGGGACGAGCTATATTTGAGAAATTAAGTATTAATCCTACGATTAAGGCAACATTAGGAACTATACTCAAGGGATCGTTAAAGAAACTCTTGAGATTTTTTATCCAACTTCGCTCTCCACTTTTAGCATAAAATCTGGCTATATAAAATCCTACAGTATAAAAAAGGGGGCTAGAATATATACTATAAAATATGGCCAGACCAAGACCTTGTTCTCCAAATAAGAGAAAACATATAAATCCTCCTAAACTTAGGCCGATATTTGAAAACATACAACAGGAAAGATATGCTCCCTTATCTTTGAAATTATGGTTATGAAAATCTGAAAAAATTTTACCCACTAAATATAATAATATAGAAAGAACGAGCCCCACCAAAGGTAAGGTTAATATATGAATATTCGGAATTCTTACTACCCAGAAAGCCAGGCAAATGATTATTGGTTGACCAAAAAGAATAACTGTTTTTATAATAGGGTTGCTTAATTTCTCAGCGAGATAGCCTTTTCTTTTGACAATATAACCTCCTATTAGAGCAACCCAAATGAGTAAAAAAGGAAAGATAAATTTTGAATACATAAGTATTTGATGAACAGAGAATTAAGCTATAGAGCTAATAGCTGTAAGGAGGTTCATATCCTCAGCATTTAATGAAGTATCGAAGTGGCTATTACATCCTATAATAAAATTGGGTATCTTTGTCATCATTTTTTCCTTTGAACTCTAATAGTATTCTCGTAAGATAAGTCAAAACAAAGATAAATCCTTTTATTTTTCAAAAACCAACTATCTTTCTTTAAAGTTTCTCCTTTATTTAGCTCGTTTAATAATTCTCCATCCTTAGTTATAGAGATATTTTTATTATTCTCTTCTGCAGTAAGGCTAATAGTAAACTCTGGACAAATAAAAGGAGATTTAAACTCAAGGGATTGAGTTTCCCCGTTTTCTCTTATATTTACTTCAAAACTATTTTGGGTAGCAAAATATCGGGATATTTCGCTGACCTTCATCCACCTTATTTTATCACCATATACATTCCTTAATCTTCTGGTGACTTCGTAAAGTATTTTAAATTCTAACTTTTCTTCTCGTATCATCCGCCACCAGTGGTGATGAAAAACAAGACAACTTCCACACTGATAAAGAGTAGCTAAACGCCCCTTTTCCCCATCCTCCGAAATATACTGGTCAGTATATTTAGCAAACTCCTCTTCTTCCTCATCTTTTATATAATCACCGTATCCGCTAATAATACTAACTACCGCCTCTTTTTTAGTTTTATTTAGATAACTAACTTTTGGATTAATAACAGGAGAATCTTTATCTACATGGAGAAAATACCAGGTTAAAGAAATGTTGTTGATTTTTTTCTCTGCTTCCAGCACAGCTCTTGCATAAGAATCCTCTACTTCAGAACCAAAATGGCTGGGAGAGGTAACTCCGTTAGCTTCTAATCCCACATTTTTTAGAATATTTAACCCATAGGCGATATAAGCAGTCAAAGCTTCTTTATTTTGAGTTTGAGACCATTCCTCTTCCGAAATGCAAGGATAGTGATATAATCCTGTTTTAAGATCCACAATTTGATTATGAGTAAGGATTTCAGGAGAGATGTCAAAATAAGGAGCAATATTTTCTCGAATAAGAGAAACAGTTTTTTGTAACACAGGAAGCTGTTTCCCCGCTAAGGCTTCATCTAAAGCTACGGGAGATGGATAGGGCATTAAGGTAAATTTCCCCTTAATTTTAGTTTCAGATACTAATTTAGAAAATTCTTCTACAAATTCTAAGTAGTTTTTTTCTCCAGGAGAAGAATCATCCAGAATAAGGCAAACCGGAGTTTTTAGCCCGGGCATCTCTGTTTTTATACTTAAACTCATTTTATTTCCCTTCTCTAATGTTAGATTATAGTTTTAAATATCTTTGTTCCCATTCCTTTGAAGGAAATTTCAAAGATAGTTTTTTCATCTTTTCTTAATAAAGGGATTTCTTCTTTCTTTTCCAGATCATAAAGACCAGATAATGACTCTTCTAAACTTATTTGGCATTTTTTCTCTTCTTTTAAGTGATTGGATACAAAAAGAATACCTTCTTTTTCTGCTGTTAGAAGAGTTGCTGTGACTTTATCATCATTAATTAAAATTTTTCTACTTATACCAATTTTTTCCACTAAAGAAATTACAAAATTTTTAACAGTTATTGTTTCAGGTTCAGGTAAATTCCCACTTTGAACTCTTGGTGGAGTACAACTTAACCCCAGATTTACTCCTGAAAGAATAGCTTTACCCTTCCCATAGGAATTTATAATAATAGCCGGATCACCATTAAAGTAACTTGCTAAAACTTGTCCTCTTATCTTAGTAAATCTTTCTACAAAATGCGTTTTTAAAAGTTTCACTGTACCCAAGTTCCCAAATTGTACTACAGGCTTCTCAGTTGAATTGATCTCTCTTTCTTGACATCCAAATAATTCTGTAAGTCCTTCTCCAGGAATAATTCGTGACATTCTCTGGCGATGGTCAAAGAGATCTATTGCAGGATCAGTTAATACCGTGCCCCCATTCTTTACATACTCAAACAAAAGTTTATTAAAAGAAGAAGCAAGGCATATAGGAAAGGGTAAAATTAATAGTTTATATTCTTTAAGTTTAGCTAAACTTACAAATTCCTCATGAAGAATATCTACTGGAATATTGGCTTCCCAGAAAATACGATAATAACCAGTAAAACTATCCATAGAGAGGTTTACATTATGTTGAGCACACCAATTTACCATATAAGATAGAGGACTCATTAAGATAGCTACTTCAGGTTCTGGATATTTTACTTTTCTAAACAGATCAGCATTTTCATTAAGGATATTACAGATTTTAGAAGCAGTTTTAGCCATTATTAAAGGTTTACCATCATTATCGCAGAGTCCCATATTCCCGGATTCATCTCCATGCCTTTCATTGCGAAATTGCCAGTAAAGAACTCCTTTAGCTCCGTGTTCAATTGAGGCCCATGTCCATAAAGAAAATTCTTCTGGCGAAGGAAGTTTTTCTAAATTAAGTCCTCCACCACCTCGCCCTCCTCTGAGCTCTGATTGCCAGAACTCTTTTCCGCAGGCTTGATTTCTTACGGCATCGGCTTCTAAAGCCATAATTGTTGCGCCCTCACCAATAGACGGAAATCGACTCACCCCCCATTTATCCACTACCCTGGCTAATTTCCAATCATCATAAGCTTTAGTAACAAAATCGCAGCAGCACATAGCTTCATAAGTATGAGCCATAACAGGTTGAGGAGCTACTGATTTTATAACTTCTGTTCTCCATTTAACTATATTAACTGTTCTTTCTATAAGAAACCTTCGCCAATCAATCCATTGAGTATAACCTCTTTGATAAGTAGGAGGTCTAACATCTTCCCATGCAGAATGAGATCTTCCCCAGGCTTCATTGAGAGCATTTAAAGTCCCATACTTTTTCTTTAGCCATTCTGTAAATTTAGCCCGGGTAGCAGAGCAATAACAATACATTTTATTGCTATATCGCTGAGGGTCAAGAATAGGTTCATTCATTGGCTCCCAATAACTAATCTCTGGACGATCTTTAAGGTGTTCCAATACTTTTCGCATAAAGTTTTCTGCGATTTCTCTAACTATATTATGGTCAAAACATAAACCTGGCCATCCACCCGTAGGAATACTGGAGGCGGCATTAGGTTCAGCGGGAATACCCTCATTATCTACATAACGACAATTTGGATACTTACGAGTAGCCCATTCGGGACATCCATAAAGATTAAAGAGAAGGATAGCCTTTAAGTTATATTTACCCATAGTATCAAGGAAAGTATCTATATAATTAAAGTTTATTTCTCCTTGTTTTGGTTCTAAATATCCCCAGCAAATCCATGCCCGCATAGTATTAAAACCAAGTGATTTTGCTAATTTTAAATCTTTATCCCAATCTTCCGGTTCAGGAGTTGCTCCCCGTAGATATTGAGCTCCGAACGGGAATATAGACCTCTCATTTAACATTATTTTTTCTCCTTCTGCAAAATAATAGATGAATCCCTTATTGCTTTATCCTCATTATCATAATTTTAATAAATGTTCAGCATTTTCCTTAAAATCTTACTCCCAGTTTAATACTTTTTTCTGGATGATATTCAATATACTCTTTGTAAGCTTCGGCAGATTCTGAAAAGGGAACTACAGGCTGAATAATTTCTTCGCACTGAAGTTTTCCTTCAGATAACAGCTTCCAACAAGTATCCTTTATACGCGCAAAATCCCATCGGGGATAATCCCGATTAGGCTCACTACAAGCTCGAGCAAAAATAATATTGGGAACTTTAAAATGAGCAACTTCACCAAGATCAAGTCCTCCCTTACATTCCTTTGCCCAACCCACATAGGCAACATTCCCTCCGTAAGCAAGTCCTTTAAGAGCTTGATTTAATGCTTTATAATTTCCACTCGTTTCAATAACTACATCTACTCCTGTTCCTCCAGTTGTCTTTTTTAGCTCACTACCTACATCTTGAGATGTAGGGTCAAGCACCATATCAACTCCTGATTTCAAAGCTACCTCTCGGCGAATTTTAATAGGATCAATTGCAGCAACAAAGATAGCTCCAGCCATTCGGGCCATTTGAACCGCCATTTGTCCAATTGCCCCCAATCCAAAGATTGCTACTTTATCTCCTAAACGGATATGTCCATCCCGAATGCCAGCAAGGGCAAATTGTGCGGGATCAAAGCATACTGCTTCTTTCCAACTCATTCTTTTGTTCATTTTAAGTATGTTTTTAGCAGGCCAGGTATGAGTTTCTCGTAAATGTCCATAACCAGCTACTCGCTCACCAAGAGAAAAACCTTCAACCCCTTTACCAATTTCAGTTACTCTTCCGGTACACATATTACCCAGTCCCATGGGGAATTTTGCTCCTCTATTCCCATGATACAAAGTTAATTCTGTACCGTGTTTTGGTGAACCAAATTCTACTTTGACTCGGATATATCCTTCAGGAAGAGGCTCTTCTTTATATTCCCGAATTACTGGTTTACCTCGCTCTAAAGCAACTAATTCTTTTGGCACTTTATCCTCCTTTTATTGCCCAAAATTTTTTAATGTTTCTCGAATAGATTCCATCGAGGGCATAGTGGCCCTATATTCTAAACCTACATATCCCTGGTAACCAATTTCATCAAGTTTTTTAATAATATTAGCATAATTAATTTCTCCGCTGCCTGGTTCATATCGTCCTGGCACACTCGCTGCATGAATATGACCGATAAGCTCAATATTCTCACTAATAGTCTCTATTAAGTTACCTTCCATAATCTGCATATGATAGATATCATAAAGAAGTTTGACATTAGGACTATTAATCTCTTTAAGAATAGAGAATCCCTCTTTAGCCGAGTCAAGTAAATAACCAGGATGATCTTTTAGAGTATTCAAAGCTTCTATTACTAAAGTTACCTTTTCTCTTTCCGCTATTTTAGAAGCTTCTTTCATCCCCTCGATTAAATCCTGAATTTGTTTCTCGTAAGGAATATTCTTATCCCTTCCACCAGCCATAATCATAAGAGTAGAACAATTAAGCTGGTGAGCAACTTTTATTGCCTCCTCTAATGATTTCAGGGCAGATTCCCTTTGCTCTTTTTTTACCAAAGCTCCATGGTCTGAGCCAATAAAAGTTACTACTTCAAGTCTATTTTTTTCAGCTTTTTCTCTTATTGCAGAAATATCTCTTCTTTCCCAACTGAGAAATTCGAAACCAGGTAGGCCTAACTCACCAACTTTCTCAATTCTCTCAAGAAAGGGATACTCTTTTAATAATGCCTCTATACTTACAGAAATCTTCGCCATTCTTAGCCTCCATATTTACTTTTAAATATTTTTGCAAATTTTAATTTTTAAGTCAATACTAAATTTTCCCGCTGGTTAATTAATGGTAATTTAATACTTCATCAAGATGTGAAAATACTTTATGGAATGCCTCAACATACTGCTCTATTAAATCTAATCCATTGGGGGGTTGTAGTGACCAAATCACCGCGAAATCGTCCATAAAATCCATAAGTACAGGAAAATCCTCTTCTCTATATTCTATCTTTCTCGCATAAGGACAACTCCAGGGGCATCCCTTCCCATACCCTTGCCGCAGTTTAAATAAATTAGTAGAAAAGATTGGTCGTCCTGCCCATTGACCAATATCGACTCCTTCAGCAATTAAAGCCCTTTGAACTCTTTCCCGAAAAATACGAGGAGATATATCAATTCCCAAAACTTTAGGATCGAAACGAATGATATAAAGATAGTAAACATGGGTCTGATTTTCGGGAACATATGGGGGAATAACTCCTCTGATTTTGGAAAGTTCTTTAGTGAGGTATTCGCAATTTCTCTGACGAAGAGCATTTTCCTCATCCAATCGTTTAAGGCGATTACGAGCAATAGCCGCTAAGAGTTCATCGGAGCGATACATCCATCCAAGTTCATAGGCATTATAAGTTCGTTTCTTTCCTGGTTTGATAATTTCACCGAACCTCGCTAACATTTCTGCCTTTAAACAAAAATCTTCATTGTTGGTAACCAACAATCCACCATCGGCACCGGTAGTTAGATTCTTGGACCATTGAAGACTAAAAGCTGCCATATCACTTAATGAGCCCACTTTTTTTCCTTTATAGGTTGCTCCATGTGCCTGACAAGCATCTTCAATGACTAAAAGATGATGTCTTTTAGCAATAGCATTAATTTTATCTATATCGCAGGAAAGTCCAGCAATATCTACAGGGAGAATAGCTTTAGTTTTTTCTGAGATTTTCTCTTCTATACGATCAGGATCAAGATTATAAGTTTTAGAATCTATATCCGCAAAAACAGGAATACCATTTTGATATAATATAGAGGTGGTAGAAGTAAGAAAAGAAAAAGGCGTAGTGATTACTTCATCTCCGGGGCCAATTTCTGCGGCAGCTATAGCTGCATGAAGAGCAGCTGTGCCACTATTGAGCACAATGCAATATTTTGTTCCTATATAGTCTTTCCATTCTTTTGCTAGTGCGGTAATTTGAGGCGAGCCGGGGCTCCCCATAAGTTTACCATCTTTTAATACATCTATTGCTATTTGAATATCTTCTTTTGTAAGAATAGGGTAACTGTATTTTTTTACATTGACTGCAGGGCTTCCTCCCTTGATTGCTAATTTTTCTCTCATTTATCAAATCCTCCTATAAGCTGTTCTACTATTTGTTATTCCCACTTTTCAGGGGATGGACCCCCTAGTTGGACAGTATTTTGTCATATTTAAGATCCACTTTACCACTTTGTTCTTTCTCGGCAGAGTATACCTCAGCAGGTGTTCTATAACCCAGTGACTGATACGGCCCTTCCCAGTTGTAAAAGCTCATATATCCACTAATTTCCTCTTTAGCATCTCTCTCATTCTTCTGGACCCCCTTCTTTCATTTTACACGATCTTAACCCACTGTCCAAAATTTTGGGGTCCACTGCAATATTTTATCTTTATTGATTATTATCTTTTCTTTATAAATTGATATTCCTAACTATTCAGAAGCTCATCAATATTTTCCGCTACTTTCTTAAAAGCACTAGCATGTTCCTCGATGATTTTCGGTCGGTAATGTTTAAACCAGGGGATACTATAAACATAAGCAGACATAGACTCTGTTACAGGTAAACTTCCTTTACCTTGACGGACATCACGATCTGTATTGGCAATAACTGTAGGCTTACCGTGATGATAAATATCAGCTTTATGAAAAAGGGGATGTAGATGAAGAGGAAAAGTTGTCCCTGGGGTAGTTATCACTCCTTCTGCTCTCACTGCTTCGCAAAATTTTTCTACCGGGAGATTCCCCAATTCCTCAGGGACATAAAGCCCCTTAGGATTAAACCAACCACCCATAGTACTTTTAGAGCCTTTAGGAGGTCGATGAGCTCTTAAACCTTTAGTGCCTTCTAATAAATCCCAGAAATAATTCATTGCCTTTTGAATCTCTTCAAGACGTTCTTTATAACACTTTAATTGAACTCGGCCAACAGCAGAAGAAAGTTGGTGCATGCGATATTTAAATCCACCAAGAGGGAGACCAGCAAATTCTTTTAACTGCGGATCAGTTATAATTTCTCCTTCTATTTCAGCATATCGAGTTTCGCCAGTGCGCTCATAGTGGCCAAAAGCTACGCAGCGCTCATAAATTTCTCTATCATTGGTAACTAAGATACCTGCTTCGCCAGTAGCTAATGGTTTTCCACTCATTACACTGAAACAACCTACATCACCGATAGTTCCTACTAATTTTCCCTTATATAAACCACCATGAGCATGACTGGCATCTTCAATTACTTTGATATTATGTTTTTTAGCAATTTGCATAATAGAATCCATATCACAAGGATATCCATGATGATGGACAGCTACAATAGCTTTAGTATGTTCTGTAATACGGTGTTCAATATCTTTTGGGTCAATGCATAAGGTATTTGGTTCAACATCAGCAAAAATAACAGTAGCACCCAGGTTAAGAGCCGGTAGAACAGAAGCCCAGTAAGTCAAACTGGGACCAATAATTTCATCTCCAATACCAACTCCGCAAGCCCACATAGCGCTATGAAGACTGGCTGTCCCCGTATTAAATCCCAGGGCATATTTCATATTATGCCATTCAGCGTATTCTTTTTCAAACTTCATAGTTACATCTGTTCCCGACATCTTGCCTGCTCGTAATACTTCTAAAGCAGCATCTTCAGCTTCTTTAGTAATGATTGGCCACTTAAATATATCGCCCGGATCAGACTGAACAGCTTTAGGACCACCGTTAATGGCTAATTTAGACATTCTTTATTCCTCCTTAATAAATATTATCTTCTTCTTTAGATTTTTTCTTACAAATTCTACAATTTTATTAGCTTTCTGGATACTCTGGGTATTTGTTCTTTAAAATATCAATTTTCTCCCTGAACTCTTCTATACTCTTCGCATTTAATAAGACTACCCGGGTCGTTCTTTCTTCCCCAACTGACCAATTATTAGGATAATCAAAGATTAAATATCCCAACTGATACCCACTCATATTTCCTAAGTCATTAGAATCGTGAATTCTTAATCTCAAAGCCTCCATATGTTGAATAACCATTCCAAATCCATGCTCAGTAATATAAACCCAATGTGGATTCTCCATAACTGCTACATCTGCAGGTTTATGTATTGAATAATGTCTTCTTTGTTGGTGGGGGATTATTACTTTGTGTTCTGCGCCATCATTAAAATAGATACTAATATCAAAGGGAATACGAAAACAATGTTTATCCATTATATATTCAGTCTTAATGTTGGAGGTAGCTATCAACTTTCTTTTTAAAATAACATAGTCTTCGTAAAAACTATAAAGATTTTCAACTTTTATGGGAGCTTTATTTTCTCCATCAGGAGTAGTTGGATAGGCTATATACTTAACTTTTTTACCATTTAATTTAGAATCCTTCTCACTAATAATTTCCTGGGTAGCTTTAGTATCAGACATCGTTCCATAAAGAATATTATTAATAGAAACTAAAGTAGTTTGTCCTGTCTCAATAGGAGAATCAGTCATCATTCTCTCTGTTTTAGGAGAATACCAGGCATAATTTCCTCCTTTAATAAGAGTGCCCTGAGCTTCATAAATATGATATCTAAAGTGCCCGGTTATCTCATCAATAATTGCCCCCGGACCTGTGACTTGAATATAATAGTTTTTTCCTCGAGCTACAGATGTTCCATTAAGGGCATAAAATTGTGACTTTGGTTTTATTTGAGGTTCATACCAACTCTCTAAAACTTCTGCTAGAGAACCCATGGTTGTAGCTGTAGCTGTAGTTCTATTGCACTGGTAAGTTTCTCTACAGGGAGAATTAAACATCTTATCCGGCATAGAACCGTCATCTTGCTGAATAACTCTCAAACAACGGATAATATCTTTAGACATCCAGGCTCTGTAAGGATTATTATGATTATATGCACTCTTCATTAATAGCCTGGATAGCTCAAAAGGAACACTGGAATGGATCCATCTATGGCGTTTGGTGCAGCGAAAGTTATTTTTCCATCCGGGAACATAATAAGACTCTACGGCCGTATCGCCAAAATCTATTTTCTTCTTTTCTTCCCTTCTAATATCTTTACCACATAATTTAAGAATATACCAGGCACGATGAAGGTAATTTTTGGTCCCGATATCATAATGTAGATCCAAATCACACCGAGCCCAATCATCATATGATTTCGCCTTATTCGGGCTACTATAACGAACTGTCCCATCTCCTATAGCCCATCCATAAGCAGGATCAAAAAATTTACTAATCTTATCGTTGATCTTTTCTACCGCAGGTAAACTTCGGTCAAAATAATAAAGAATAGCCCAGGAAAGTGCAGTTATCGCTAAATGCTGAAAGTTAGCGCTGGAATCTAAATGAGTTCCGTAGTAATCTTTCTCCTGGATAGTCTCAGTAGCTAATTTCACAGCCATATCTTGATATGTTTTTATTTTTTTCACTGGCAATACTTCCTTCAAATAGTGAGATACTACCCATAAGGCATAATCCATATCTAAACCACCTAATTCTATAGAATGGATTAAAAAATCTGCATCTTTAATTATTCTTTCAAGATAAATTTTCTCTTTAGTAATATTCCATAATCCCACATTACCCACAATGACTTTTGTAGTTACTCCTAATCCACCTGCGCCTTCTTCAGGTATCCGATAACCTCCCTGTATTAGATTGTTAGATGTTAACCAGTTACTCATCTTCCTCATTGCCTCAATAATAAAGTCTTTAGTAATAGGTTTTTTATCTTTTTCTGAAATAATTATCTGATCGCATTTCGCAACAAATGGTTCCTTCATTTTTTCCCCTCCCTCTTGGTAAATTTTTTTATAACTTTTTAAACACCATTTTCTAAATCTCTAAGATTTTGGAAAAAATTGTCTAAGATACTTTAATTCATGTTTAGCCGCCTCCCAGGGATTTCCTCCAAACCATTCTACAGATATGTAGCGATTATATCCACTTTTTTTAAGGGCCTCAAGAAATATAGGATACTCCATATCACCATCTTCAAAATAAGCAATTTGATTTTCTTGAGGTTTACGAATCATATTTTTAGCATGAACATGCATAATATAAGGGAATAATCTATTAAGTGCCTCCACAGGATCAGCTTTTCCTTCATTAAATAGGTGCCAGATATCTAAAAGAACTTTTAAATTAGGAGAATTTACCCTCTGAACAAGTTTTAATGTACTTTCAACAGTATCCATTAATTGATGGGGATGAGTCTCAAGGACAAAAGTAATTTTTTTTCTGTGAGCGACTCCACAAATTTCCTTAAGTGAAGAGACACACTGTTCCCACTGCTTTTTGGTAGCCTCTTTTGCTCCTACTTTTCCTGTAAAAACCCGGATTAAAGGACAGTCTAATGCCTCTGCATACTCAATGAATCTTAAAGCATTCTCAACGCTTCTTTCCCTTTCCTCCTCACTACCAGTAAAGTTAAAGTGAGGAGCAATAATAGGAACTTTTAGTTCATAAGAATAAATAAGTCTTTTAAGAGAATTTAATTCTTTCCCTCTTTTTAAATAATCTTCTATATGGTCAATAACTATTTCAATACCGTCATAACCAAGATGGCTCACTTTACGGACTACATCTTCTATTTTCTCATCAGTGTATTTAATAGAACATAAACTAATTTTCATCTTTTAACAGCCTGCCTTTCAAAAAATTAATGTAAATCTTTTCCATTCTTGATAAACATTCTCCAAAATACTCAAAATTAGAAACTTGCTTTCTTTCTCACTATTTAAGAATTTAATCCAGAATCCCATTAAAAATTTGGGAGGATTTTTAGATAATCCTCCCTGTAAATTTTACTTACACAAACTTCTTATAAAAAGTATTCTCTGCTATACAAAAGGGAATTCAAAAATTATTAAACAAATTACCTACTTAAACCCTCTTAACTTTATGCCCTTCATTAGTTCTTCGCGAAGGATAATGAACATAATGAAGACAGGAATTGATTCAATAATTGCCAGCATCATTACCCCATTCATCCCAAAACCTGCCTGTAAAATCTCGCGCCAATTCTCATCAGTAAGAGCTGTCTCCCTAGATAAAGTACTTACTACTCGTTCAACTTTATACATTAATACATTTATAGGGAATTTAGTCTCATCTCTGAGAACAGTAATGGGCCAGAGGAAGGAATTCCACGCCCCAGTAAATGCAAAGTAAATTACCACTGCAAAAGTAGGTCTGGATAGAGGAAGAATTACCCGTCTAAAAATAGTTAATTCAGAAGCCCCGTCTAATCGAGCGGCATTTATAATTTCATCAGGAATAGTATCAAAGAATCCTTTAAACAAAAGAACACTAAAAGCACTATAAGCAGAAGGAATAATTACTGCCCAGAAAGTATCTAAAAAATTTATGGAGGGAAAAGGAGTAGAAGTAAAAGGAATCTTAGGAACTCGATTGGTAGGAAAAGGAAAATGTCTTATAATTAAATAATTAGGAATAAGAGATATTGAGATAGGAATCATCATCGTTCCGATGAAATAAAGGAATAGTATCCTACTGGACCTTGGGCTGGTCAATTTAGAGAGAGCATAGGCAACTAAAGCAGTAATTGGTACTTGTATAATAACTGTTCCTCCGCTTATTATAAAGCTATTCTTTATATATACCCATATTGGGCAAAGAAATCCTAATCTCCCTCTTCCTCCTTTAAATAACCAGAAAATTAGTTTATAAGAAGCAAAAGTAGGATTACGAGGCCATAATGTAGGAGGAAACTGATATACTTCAGTATAGGGCTTTATTGAGGTGGTAAACATCCACCACACAGGAAAAAGATGGATAATGACCCCTATCCACAAAAAAATAGTAATCAGAATAAGTGTTAGTCTAACCTTAAGTTTTCTTTTGCCCACCTCAGAAATTAAAGGCATTTCTTAAAGCCTCCTTTTTCAAATTTTAGTTTTGATAATCAAATTCTATTTATCCAGGTCCTCTTTAAAATACTTCCTTTGTAAAAGGACGAGGATCATTATAAGGAAAAATAGTAATATTGCTAAGCTTGCCCCTCTTCCCAGATACATACTATTAAAAGCTAATTCCCATATATACATCACTACTGAACGGGTAGCATTTGCCGGGCCTCCAGCGGTCATTACCATCGGTTGATTAAATACTTGCATATTGTTAATTACTGCCAAAATTAACATCATAGCCATTATCGGCCTTATCCTAGGTAAAGTAATAGACCATATTTTTTGCCAGAAACCAGCCCCTTCTAACTCTGCCGCTTCATAATACTCCCGAGGGATGCTCTGCAAAGTAGCAATATAAATTAAACCAGGAGCGAACATAAGTAAACCCGGCAGAATTAAGCAAAGCATAGCAAGGTGAGGATCATTAAGCCACCTTAAAGTAGGAAGACCTAAACTTACTAATATCCCATTAAATAAACCATAAAATGGATTATAAAACCATTTCCAGAGTATCAAACCAGCCATACTGGAATAGGGTATAAACCACAGAATCATCATTACCCTTATAGTGGCTTTACTCATTTCCAGGAGCATTATTGCTACAATAATGGGAATTATGAAAGTAAGAGCCAAAGATAAAACCGTATAGAATAAAGTGTTCTTAAATACTATAGGTGTCATTGGATCGTCTAATATTATACGAAAGTTACTTAGGCCAACAAACTGGGAAGGTCCTATAACCTGAAATTTTTGAAAGGCGATTACAAATACCACTACCAGAGGAAACCAACCGAAAATAGCCTGGATTATAAAACCTGGTGCCATAAAAAACCAACCCATTTTATACTTGGAAGCAAGGCGTTGTTTTTGTAATTTTTCGTTTTTGTTCTTGACCAAATTTTTCTCCTTCTTAAACTGATAAAGAAGAGACGCCCGGAGCGAACGCCTCTTCTTTATCTTTATTCGTTCTTTTTCATTTCTACTTTAAAGCACCACTATAGTACTTTTCATCCAGTACAGAAAATACATTCTTATAGGCTTTTGGGAAATACTTTTTGTAGAAATCTCCCAGTGCTTTATAATACTTAAGGAAATTCTCTTTACCTGTTCCCTCAACCTTATAATTTAAGGCGCTCTTATTAGCTATAGCAGCTTGTTCATCTGCCACTTTTTGGATATCACACTCAGGATCCGTTACTACGCTCTGAATAGCAGCAAGAACACATTTGTCAAAGGCCAACTTATTTTCCTCTTCAAGACCGTATTCAAAAGGTGCAGGCATATAAGGAAGTTCCTTTTGAATTTTTCGCACTCGCAAGTAATCAGGTGCCAACGACGCCAGAGCTTCTTCTATAGGTTTTACGTAAGGCACATTCGGTACTTTATAAGGTTCGAATCCAAAGCCCCAATCAGGTTTCTCCAAAAAACCACCGTAAACTAATCGTTTTAGTAACCTTCCTATTCCTGCTTCCGAGAGAATAATCCAGTCAAAAGCTGCTTTTTGTTGTTCCTTACTTAGTGCGGGGTTGATGGCTTTAAAATCAACCTTACAAGTGTTAACTAGAACTCCATCGGGACCAGTTGGCAGAGGAGCTATTCCTTCAATATGCAGAGTAAGCTTATCTTCACCGTATCTGTGGGGGTGTCCCCAGTTTCTCAAAGTCATATGCATATCACTAGCTAACCTCATGGCTACTCGACCAGCATGCATATCTTCACGAGCTGTAAATGTAGTCGCTTCTACACCGGTAAGAACACATTTATATTTAAAAGCTAAATCTTTATATAACTGTAGAGGTTTGAGTGCCTCTGGAGCATTAAAAGCTGCTTTCCAGGTGTATTTACCGCTAGGATCCGGTTTCATTAGAGGAGTGGGAATACCATAGGTCATAGCTACTAAATAATAAAGATCCCAGGCTCCTTCTCCTGCTTCTAATTCAAATCCCCACCGTTTCTTTTTAGGATCGGTGAGTTTTCGAGCAATTTGAATAAAGTCATCCCAGGTCCAATTATCCGGGGGTCCGGGTATTCCTCTCCCATCAAAAAATCCTGCCTCCTTAAAAAAGTCTTTTCTATATCCAATTACATCTGAGTGATAATTATTCGTAGGAATCGCATAACATCGCCCATCTTTCCACGCGGCTTTCGTAAGCCTTTTATCCAGAGTCTTTACCATGGGGTCTGCTTCTACCCACTCGGTGATATCAGCACATAGTCCTTTAGCTATGGCTGTACGAATACCACCAATTTTAACTGTAGGATAGTATGCTAAAGGTTCTCCTCCGGCTATGGCTGCCAATATCTTTTGCGTTGCTCCCTCTGCCCAAATGCTATAGGAGAGACCTTCTATTTTAACTGTGGGATGCAAATACTCAATCATTGTTCGCATTACCTCGTCAATTGGTTCATAAAAAGCTCCACTATGGATAGCTTCCTCTCGCGGCATAAGCTTATACCGTGTATCATGGAATATCACTCTTAAGGTTCTCTTCTCTGCCGCAAGACTAACACCACCCATTGTAAGAACTATTATACTCATCAAGAAACAGCTTACAATCTTTTTCTTCATTACTTACCTCCTTAAAATTAATTACATCGTTCATTTCTCGGGGAAAGCTCCTAAAAGAGAAGTTAATTTTCCAAAACTTCTCTTTCTTGGAAAGCTTTCCTTTTTCCCCAGGATAGATTGGCCTGCCTACCTTTATCACCTCCTTTTCGGCCATTTATTCTATCTTCCCTTTTTTTCAAAAGAAAGATCTGACTTTATTTTCTAATTTATCTTCTTTGTTTGAAAAATTTACCCAGATTTCATATCTTGAAGATTAATCCTTAAATCATCCTTAATTTAGACAAGAACCAAAGACTTTTTCAAAAATCAGAATTTTTATCTTTCTCTTTTTCTTCCAATCTCTTGAGAACCCTATATATAGCACTCATTGTATGTTCTCGAGTTAACTTTTCAGCTAAGTCAATATCTTTAGATTTAATAGCTTGAGCAATATCTCTATGTTCTTTTAAAGAGATCTCCCAGGATGAGGGAGCAGAAAGTCCTATTCTTTGATATCTTCTTATAGGTAAGACGATACTTTCATATAAATTAATGAGTTTTTGATTCTTACTCATCTTTATCATTTTTCGGTGAAATTTAATATTTAATTTTTGTATTTCTTTAAAGTTATCTTCTTTTATCTTTTCTTCCATTAGGTTAAGAATAGAATCCAACTCTAAGACTTCTTTTTCTTCTGCAATAGGGATAGCGAGTCTAGTAGCGAAACTTTCCATCATACTCTTCATCTGATAAATTTCCTTAACTTCTCTGATGGATAATTTGGTGACATAGACCCCCTTTCGGGGAACTAGGAGAACCAGACCTTCACTGGCTAAAGTGCGGAAAGCTTCTCTTATGGGAGGGCGAGAAATATTTAGTGCCTGGGAAAGCCTGAATTCATTTATTTTTTCACCTGGTTTTAAATTTTCTGAGATAATATTTTCCCGCAAAATCTCGGCAACTTTTGTGCTCATCAGCTTTGATTCTAATAAATCAGGCTTTATTTTTAATTGAGTAATATCCATTTAGCTAACTATTCCTTATAATATAAATGTTTATTGTCTATTATATATTATGATTATAATTGGTTTAAGAAAAATGTCAAGAGCTCACGGTAAATTACAGAAAAATTGAAAGTTAATGTTGATTTGGGGAATCCTGGGGGAAATACATTAAAAAAAGAGATTTTTTTTAATAAGAAAACGGACGGGAGGGGAAAATTTAAAAGGATTCACCTTTTATTGGCAATCTAAGAGGTAAAAATAATAAAAAAGCAAATATCCTCTCATGTCCAAAATTTTGATGCCTCACCCCTTGTGGGTAGGGAGGGTGTTACTCCGGTGG
>JAGGVN010000111.1 GCA_021158005.1 Candidatus Aerophobota bacterium
AGCAGGAATCTGGATCACAGTGGCTACTTATCTTAAAATGCCCGTTTCTACCACTCATTCTATTATAGGAGCTCTGGTGGGGTTTGGGTTAATAGAAATGGGAATAAAAGGAATAAAATGGAGAGTCGTAATCACTATTATCATCAGCTGGATTACTTCTCCTCTAATAGGGGCCCTTATCTCTTACCTTCTCTTTACTTTTATCCAGAGAAAGGTCCTAAATTCTCTGAATCCTTTAAAAGAGGCGAAAAAAACTATTCCCTTTATGGCTACAATAGTGACATTTATCCTCAGTATGTTTTTTATTTTTGGCGGATTAAAAAGATTTTTATACCATCTCCATTTTACTTACATCCTGGGAATCTCAGTGAGTGTAGCTTTTATGGGAGGAATAGGAAGTTATCTTTTTATTCAATATAACTGCGCGAAAGAAAACCGGGAATATGAAAGAACAGAAAGTTTATTTAAACCTCTCCAGGTCTTAAGTGCTTGTTACGAAGCTTTTGCCCATGGAGCTAATGATGTAGCCAACGCTGCCGGACCTATAGCGGCTATAGTAACGATAATGAACACTCAAAAAATTGGAGCTCAAGTGGTTATTCCTATATGGATACTTATCTTAGGAGGGATAGGGCTGGTAATAGGCATTTCTACCTGGGGATACCGAGTTATGGAAACTATAGGAAAAAAAATTACCCGGATTACACCCAGCCGAGGATTTGCCGCTGAATTTGGAGCAGCCACAGTAATCCTTCTCTGTTCCCGGTTGGGAATACCAATTTCGACAACTCATGCCTCTGTAGGGACAGTAGTAGGAGTAGGGTTAGCCCGAGGATTGGGGGCTATTGACCTTAGAGTCATTAGAAATATTATCTTTTCCTGGCTGATAACTCTTCCTGCATCAGCAGGATTTACCATAGTTGTTTATAAGCTTATTACTATATTTATTTAACAATTTCTTAAAATTTACCAATATTAATTAATGGAGGGATTAAATGAAGATTGCTATTGCCGGATGGAGTTTACACAGGCGCTTTCAAGCAGGAAGCCTAAAATTAATAGACTTCCCGGAGCAAGCGAGGAAAGAATTTGGTGTAAAGGGAATCGAGCTTAACTCTCCCTTCTTTGAGTCTCTTGAAGATGAATATCTAAGAAAATTGAAGGAAAAGGTTGCAAAAAATAAAATGAAAATAGTAAATATTGCCGTAGATAGTGAAGGTGACTTAGCTTCAACAAACGAAGAAATCCGAAAGAAAGCTGTGAAGAATCACCAAAAATGGATTTATATTGCTAAAAAAGTTGGTTCTCCATCTTTCAGGGCAAATACTGGAGGACCGGAGAATATAACCAGGGAAGCTATTGAAAAGTGTATTAAGAGTTTTACTGAACTTTGCCAGGAAGCAGAAAAAGAAGGTATTACCGTGCTTATTGAAAATCACGGAGGAATCAGTAAAGACCCGGATATTATTGTCCGCATAATGGAGGAAGTAAAAAGGGGAATAGGAACATGTCCTGATTTTGGAAATTTCCCTGATGAGACTCGCTATCAAGATTTAGAAAAAATAGCTAAATACGCTAAATGTGCTCATGCTAAATTTTATGAATTTGACGAAAAGGGAGAAGATACTAAAATTAATGCCTCTCGTTGTATTAATATTTTAAAGAAAGCAGGTTTTGACGGATGGTTAAGTATTGAATTTGAGGGAAAAGAGAATGAGAAGGAAGGAATAAAAAAATCAATTATACTCTGTCAAAAATATATAGGAGAAGTATATGACTAAAAAGGTATCTCAAATTCTGCAAGCTCTGGAAAAGAAGTTAAAGCCTCTCATAGAATACAAAAAAGAGAGGAAATGGAAATTTAAAGAGGGAAAAATCACGGGGGCAGACACATTTGATTATGATGATTCTCACTGGGAGACAGTTACCCTTCCTTACGATTGGGAGGTAAAAAAAGAGGGATGGTTTAGAAAGAAAATAACTATCCCGGAAAGTATCGAAGGAATTTCGGTAAAAGGGTCAAAAATAGAGGTTTTTTCCTCAGTAGTACTCATTCCCATAGAAGTATTTATAGATGAAAAGAAAGTATTTTCTGCGGAGCACTGGGCAGATTTTCGGGGACCAAGGATTCAAATCTGTAAAAGTGCTTCACCAGGAGAAAAACACATTATCGTTATGCATACTCTTGGTAAAGAAGGACGGGCAAGTATACCTCTTATAGAATTGTGCTACAGTAAAATAGATAATATAGCCCTCGAGTTAGCTTCTTTTATAGAAGAGATTAAGTTTGCCCACTGGCTTCCTGGAGGAGAAAAACTCTTAGAAAAGACTTTAAAAGAATTAAGGACAGATACTATTCTCACTTCTAAATCGGAAGAGCTTTTAGATATTATTAACCGGATAAGAGAAATTCTTTCCTCTCTTAAACCTTCAGCTAAACAATATAAAATTCATCTTATCGGACATGCTCATATAGATATGAACTGGCTCTGGCCCTGGGAGGAAACGATAGATATCTGCCAGAGAGATTTTAGCACCGTAACCCATCTTATGGAAGAATTTCCCGGATTTTGTTTCTCTCAAAGTCAAGCAGTAACTTATCAGGTAATGGAGAAAAAATTTCCGAGAATTTTTGAAAAAATTAAACAAAAAGTTAATGAAGGTAGATGGGACATTACTGCTTCTACCTGGGTAGAAGGAGACTTAAATATGGCTCATGGAGAGGCTATAGTTCGTCAATTCCTCTATGGGAAGGGGTATATTAAAGAAAAATTTGGCGTAGAGCCAGAGATTTGCTGGGAGCCGGATACTTTTGGTCACCCCTGGACAATGCCTCAGATACTAAGAAAAAGTGGTATTAAATATTATTACTTTATGAGGTGCGGCAGAGAATCTCCTATGTTCTGGTGGGAAGGACCAGATGGTTCCCGAGTGCTTGCTTTCAATAGCGTGTATAATGCTTTCATAAATCCTTCCTCACTTGCCGAACTCAGCAAAGACTTCATGAAAAGATTTGGGACAAAAACCGCTATGTTTGTTTACGGAGTTGGCGACCATGGAGGAGGACCTACCAGGGAAGATATAAAAACCGCTAGAAAACTTGATGAAAAGAAAATCTTTCCTCATCTTAAGTTCAGCACCACTCATGCATTCTTTGAAACCATAGTCAAGGAAAACCTTAATCTTCCCGTGGTAAAGGACGAGCTTAACTTTGTCTTTGACGGCTGTTATACCACTCATGGAGATATAAAAGAGCATAATCGAAAGTGCGAAAGACTCCTTTTAGATGCAGAAATAATAAGCTCCCTAAATAAACTTACAGGAGGAGATTATCCTGATTTTAAAGAATTCTGGAGAAAAACTTTATTTAATCAATTTCACGATATACTCGATGGAAGTGCTATTCACTCCTCTTATGAATATTCTAATAAATTAGCTGAAGAAGTAGAATCCTTAGCAAAGAATACTATTTCAAAAAATCTCTCTTTCATTGCGGATAAAATAAACATAAAGAATGAAGGAATTCCTATATTGGTTGTCAATCCTCTACCCTGGGAAAGAAAGGATATAGTGATAATAGAGAATCCCGGAAATCTTCCTCCTTCTTTCATCATAAAAGATACAGAAGAAAAAGTTTTCCCCGCTCAAATCTTTGAAAACAGACTCCTATTTGTAGCTACTCTTCCCCCTCTGGGGTATAAAATTTTTCATATCCTGGAGGGAAAAAATAAAGAAGGAGGGGTTTCAGCGGAGAATTTCACTCTGGAAAATGAGTTTTTTAAATTAAAAGTCAGTGAAAAATCAGGAGGTATTACCTCTCTCTATGACAAAGTCAATAAAAGAATAATAATGAAAGAAAATAGAAACGAAGCTACCTGTCCGATAATAAATAATCTCCTTCAAGTGCTTTATGAACTTCCTCATAGTATGTCTGCCTGGATAATAGGACCAATAAGTAAAATAGAAAATCTCCTGGAGAATGCAGAAGTTTCCCTGCTTACTCGCGGTCCGGTGGCAGGAATAATAAGAGTAAAACATAAATTTAATAAATCTACTATAATTCAGAATATATATCTTTATAAAGGAATATCAAGAATCGATATAGATACCCGCATTAACTGGCAAGAAGTCGCTGACCAAAAAGTAGAAGCTCCTATGCTTAAAGTAAGTTTTACCCCTATTCTCTCTAAAACAACCGCTACTTTTGAAATCCCTTTTGGTTATATTGAAAGAGTTGGGGATGGAAGAGAAGTGCCTGCTCTTCAGTGGATAGATATCTCCGATGATGAATATGGACTTAGTCTTTTAAGTAATACCAAATATGGATTCGATGTAAAGGGAAATACTCTGCGAATGACTCTGGTAAGAACAAGTTATGAACCCGATCCCCGAGCGGATAAAGGGGAACATAACTTTAAGTATGCTCTTTACCCCCATAAAGGAAACTGGAAAAGTGCAGATACTCCCAGAAGGGGATATGAATTTAATCATCCTTTTATTCCTCTAATGGTGCCACCAGGAAAAGGAAATTTACCTCCAAATAAATCTTTTATTAAAATAGAGCCTTCAGGAGTGATAATGAGCTCTTTAAAGAAGGCGGAAGATTCTGATGACTTCATTCTTCGAGTATATGAGAGTAAAGGAGAAAAAACACGGGTAAATATTAAATTTGGATTTTCTTTAAAAGAGATAAAGGAAACCGACCTTTTAGAAAGACCCATTAAATCTTCTCTTAACTTTGACAAAGAATTTTCTTTTCTTCTGAATCCTTATGAAATTAAGACATTTAGAATTACCACTAAAGTAAAAGATAAACAAGGAAAATGATGAGCTACACCTGTATTCCGTGTCCACTTTGGGGGTGCAATAATTCCTAGAATCTGAACCCGAGAGTTAGTGATTATAAAATAAAGAAAAAAGGAGGATAAAATGATAGTCAAGGTGGGTTTTGTAGGAACAGGAGGAATTGCCAACTGGCATTTAGAACACTTATCTAAGATAGAAGGAATAAAGATAACCTCTCTTTGTGATATAAAGAGAGAAAAGGCAGAGGCCACTGCGAAGAAATACGGAGGAAGAGTATATACTGATTATGAAAAGATGTTAGAAGAGGAAAAATTAGATGCTCTTTATGTCTGCCTTCCTCCCTTTGCCCACAAAAATGTAGAAATTTTAGCGGCAGAGAAAGGAATCCATCTTTTTATAGAAAAGCCTATTGGTCTTTCACTAAAAAAAGTAAAGGAAGTTGAATCACAGATTTTAAAGAATAAGATAATCACCAGTATAGGATATCAGAGAAGATACCAAGAAAGCACCAACAAGATTAAGTCTCTTTTAAAAGAGAATGAACCCGGTCTTTTTATGGGATACTGGATGGGAGGAATGCCTCAGGTTAGCTGGTGGCGAAGAAAAGAGATGTCCGGAGGACAAATAATAGAACAAACCACCCACATCTTTGATTTAGCCAGATTCTTCTTTGGCGAAGTAGAAAAAGTATTTGCTATCGGAAGAAAAGGTTTAATGAAAGAAGTAGAAAACTATAATATTGAAGACGCTTCCGCAGTAACTCTTCTCTTTAAAAATGGCTTAATGGGAACAATCTATTCAGCTTGTTTTCTTTCCTGTGGGGGAATGGTAGGAATGACCATTTACTTTAAGGATATGAGTGTAAGATATGACGGTGGACTCCAGATAATCAAATCAAAAGAAGTAAGAAAAATAGACTTCAATGATGACCCGGGAGTCTTAGAAGACCAGATTTTTATAGAAGCAGTAAAGACTAAGAATTCTTCCCGGATAAAATCAACTTATTCCGATGCTTTAAAAACATTAGCTCTTACCTTAGCCGCTGAAGAATCTATTAAAACAGGCAAAGTGATTAACCTAAAATGAGAGGGGATTTCTTAATAAAGAAACTTAAAAAACTACTAAAAATTTTTGACAGAACTTAATATTAATCAAGGAGAAAAAATGAAAATAGAAGAAAAATTTAAAAATCCCCCTATAGAATTTCGTAGTGCTCCCTTCTGGAGCTGGAATGATGATTTAAAAAATGAGGAGCTTTGCCGCCAGATTAAGGAAATGAAAGAAAAAGGCATAGGGGGATTCTTTATGCATTCCCGAATTGGTCTAATTACTCCTTATCTATCTTCGGAATGGATGAATAAAATAAAAGTATCTGTAGACTATGCCAGGAAAACAGGAATGTTAGCTTATCTCTATGATGAAGACCGCTGGCCTAGCGGATTTGCTGGAGGCATTATCCCCTCTAAAGGAGAGGAATATCGAATAAAGGCATTGGAGTGTAAAATAATAAATGGCAAGAGAGTATTTAAAGTTATTCACGGTCCCAATATCTCCTGGTTTAATAATTATAGTTATATTGACGTTTTAAGTAAAAAAGTAGTAAAAGCCTTTATAGAATCTACTTATGAAGCCTATAATCAGGAAGTAGGAAGTGACTTTGGAAAAACCATCCCTGGCATCTTCACTGATGAACCAAACTATAGCGTAAGAGAGTCTTCCCCTAAGGATATACTTATACCCTGGACAGATAATCTTCCTTCTCGCTTTGAGGAAGAGTATGGTTACAAAATTTCTGAACATCTTCCTTCCCTTTTCTTTAATGAAGGAGACTATAAAAAAATCCGCTACGATTTCTGGAATTTGGTCACTGATTTATTTTTAGAGTCTTATTCCCAACAGATTTATACCTGGTGTCAGAAACATAACCTCTCTTACACCGGTCATTATCTTTGTGAAGATAATCTCTCCTCTCAAATAAAGTGTATTGGAGCAGCTATGCCTCATTATGAATATATGCATATTCCGGGGATTGACCACTTAGGGCGTAATATTAAAGATCTTCTCACCCTAAAACAGGTCTCTTCTGTCGCTCATCAATTAGGAAGAAAGAGAGTTTTATCTGAACTCTATGGTTGCTCAGGACAAAATTTTTCTTTTTCTGGAAGAAAGTGGATTGGGGACTGGCATATTGTTCTGGGAGTAAATTTTTTCTGCCCTCATCTCTCTCTTTATTCAATGAGAGGAGAGCGAAAAAGAGACTGTCCTCCTACTATATACTATCAGCAACCCTGGTGGAAATATAACAAGGTAATAGAGGACTATTTTGCTCGCTTAAATTACATAATGAGTGAAGGAGAATTTAAAGCCAATATTTTAGTGATTCATCCCATAGAAAGTGCCTGGTGTCTTTATAGACCAACTGATACTAAAGAAGTAGATAAGCTAAATCACTCCTTTGTTCACTTAGTTAAGGAGCTTTGCGAGCTTCACCAGGATTATGATTTAGCTGATGAGAAAATCTTGAAAAAATACGGAAAGACAACTAAGGATTCCATTAAAGTAGGGAGAATGTCTTATAAAATAGTGATTATTCCTCCATTAATTACCCTTCGAGCAAAAACATTTTCTCTTTTAAAGGAATTTTTAGCTAATGGCGGGAGGATAATTGCTATTGAACCCTTAGCTTATCTAATAGAGGGGAAAGAAGTAAGGGAAGAATTAGATAATTTCTGGAAAAAGATAATAGTCATTTCTCAAGAAAAAGAAATACTGGAAAAAACTTTAAACCAGATATTAGATAGGGAAATCTCTATAAAAGATGCGGAAGGAAAAGAAATTAGTTCCATTTATTATCACCACCGTAGACTCAGTAAAGACAGAGATCTCTATTTTTTAGTCAATACTTCAG
Organism: Candidatus Aerophobota bacterium; assembly: GCA_021158005.1. Lineage (GTDB taxonomy): Bacteria > Aerophobota > Aerophobia > Aerophobales > JAGGVN01 > JAGGVN01. The sequence continues at coordinate 7,715 of JAGGVN010000111.1, forward strand.
AAAATAGGGAGTTTAAGACCAAGATAGAGATAAAGGGAGAAGGAATAGTAGAGAGGTGGGATCCTCTCTCGGGTAAAATTAGACAAATTCCTTCTTTTTGTAGAGAAGGTAAGACTTATCTTGAACTTAATTTTCCGGAAGTTGCTTCCCATCTTTTAGTAAAAAGGAAGGATACTCAAACTTCTCTTAAAACTTTTCCCTCTTATAAAATTTTAAAGACCAGAGTTTTACCTGATCAATGGGAATTTACCCGATGCGATCCTAACGCCCTTACCCTGGATTTCTGCCAGTATAAACTTGAGGGAGAAAAATGGAGCGAAAAGGTCCCTGTATGGCAAGTGCAGAAAAAATTAGAAGAAAGGAAAAAAGAAGTAAAAGTCTCTTTAAGGTTCTCTTTTCAAACACTCTTTAATTCCCAGAAAAAAATTTATCTTATTTTAGAAAACCCTCAAATTTTTGAGATTAAGGTTAATAATGAAGGGATTACTTATACCGATATTGGTTGGTGGAGGGATATCTCCTTTAAAAAAATTGATATTTCAAACATAATAAAGAAAAAAGGAGAAAATATAGTTGAGCTTTCTTGCCTTTTTATTCCTCCTAAAAAACCGAATACTTTAATTTATAAAAAGGACGGAGTAGAGTTAGAATCTATTTATATCACAGGAGATTTTGCCGTAGAGGCAGAAAAAACTATTATAAAAGATAAAAATACTTTCCTTAATAACTTTTCCCTTACTGAAGAAAAAAAAGTTAAAGAGGGGAATCTCGTGCTTCAAGGTTATCCTTTTTATGCGGGAAGTGTTATTTACCGGCAGAAAATAAAACTAAATAATCTATCTTCTAAAGAGAAGGTCCTTCTTAAATTTGAAGATTTTAAGGCTATTGTAGCTAAAGTAAGTGTTAATCACCAAGAGGTAGGACTCGTTTTCTGGCCACCTTATGAAATTGAAATTACTTCTTCTTTAAAAAATGGAGAAAACCTTATAGAAATAGAATTAACCAATAGTCTTCGCAATCTCCTTGGTCCTCATCATCATAGCAGGGGTGAACTTTTGTCTGTGGGTCCAGGTAGTTTTATCGATGAAACTCACTGGGTAAACGGATATAATTTCGTTCCTTTCGGGTTAAATAAAGTGAAGATATATACCTTACTACCTATACCTGGAAAATAAGCTCTTCTAAGAAAAATTTCGGGGTGAAGAAGTAAAAATAATCTTGGTGGGTTTCTTTGAAAAAAAATAGAATAATTTAGAACATAAGGAGAATGAATGATGTGAAAATGTAATGTAGAACAAAATAAAAAAATTGCAACTGTACTTACGAATTCTGCTCAAGAAAAGGAATCTGTTGTGAATGTACTAAGTATCACTGGAAAATGGAAGAATTACCGGCGTGTTTTTTTCCTGAGGATGTAGAAAAGACTTACGAGCGCTCTATTGAAAGATTCATCCAAACATTTAAAGAAAAAAGACGATGGTAAGAGGAGAGTAAGGATGGCCCGTATATTTTTTCCTCAATTTAGAAGAGGAAAAGAAGGAATAAAGATTTCAAAAGGGACTATTTTAGAGGCAGCGAGAAAGATCGGTGTAGAAATAATTTCAGAATGTGGAGGTAGAGGGCAATGTGGAAAATGCATTATCAGAATAGAAAAGGGTAAGGAGAGTTTAAATCCTCCCACAGAGATAGAAAAGAGATTCAATCTGGGCGAAAATGAAAGACTTGCCTGTCAGGCAGAAATTACAGGGAATAAAGATATATACGTATTTATTAGAAGTGCGGGAAAATTCTCTATCCTTTCGGATACTCTTGAGGACAAAGTTAATATAAACCCTTTTGTAATTAAAAAAGAAGGAAAAGTAGTATTAAATGGAGAGATAATAGATGAAGAGCGCGGAAAAATTTATGGATTAGCCATAGATGTAGGTACCACTACCTTAGTCTTTCAAATAGTAGACCTGGAAACAGGGGAAAGAATAACTACTTTTGCTGAGAAAAATCCTCAAGCTTCTTATGGAGACGATGTCATTTCCAGAATTGATTATACTATGAGGGAAAAAGAGGGATTAAAAGAACTGCAGCGGGTAATTATAAACAGGATAAACAAAGCCCTAAAAGAAATTAACATAAAAAAGGGAGAAGAAATTAGCAATAAAATCTATGAAGTAGTGGTAGTAGGTAACAGCACTATGCGCAATATCTTCTTTGGAATAAATGTTTCTTCTCTGGGAGTGATTCCCTTTGAGCCTCAAAATAAAGAGCCTATTAACCAGAGAGCTTCCTATTTAAATTTAAAAGTAAACCCTCAGGCTAATGTTTACGGAGTCCCTCTAATAGGGGGGCACGCGGGAGCAGATGCTCTGGCTGATATTATAGTGACAGAAATATATAAACAGAAGAAAGTATCAATGATAATTGACATCGGGACAAATGGAGAAGTAATTATTGGCAATAAAGATAAGATATTCACAGCTTCTTGTGCTGCCGGAGGAGCTTACGAGGGAGCTACCGTAACCTCCGGCGTAGGAGCAATAGAAGGAGCAATTACAAATGTTAAAATTACTGATGGAAAGATAAATTATAAAACTATTGGTAATAAATCTCCTGTAGGGATCTGCGGCTCGGGATTAATTGACCTCTTAGCTGAGCTTTTAAAAAATAAAATTATGAGCAAAACTGCTAAAATAAAGGAGAATTTTCATATTACTGATAGTATCAGTATTTCTCAACAGGATATTTATGAGCTTATCACTGCCAAAGCAGGACTTCGATTAGACCAAGATCTTCTTATGAAATATTACGGTGTTACCCTGGAAGAAATAGATAAAATATATCTTTCTGGAGCTTTCGGGAATTTTATTAATGTAAATAACGCTATTCTCATAGGGCTTTTACCTCCGGCAAGGGAAAAAATAGTGAAAATTGGTAATGGCGCTCTGGCTGGAGCAAGACAAATACTAATTTCTCAAGAAAAGAGAAAGGAAGCTCAGGAAATAGCTAAAAAAATTCAACATATTAAACCAAATGAGAGAGAGAAAAATTTTGCCTACCTTGTAGCTGAGAAAATGTATTTTTAATTATTAACCAAAAGAAAAAATGGCTATAATGGAAATAAATATAATACCCTTAGGAACAAAGACGCCTTCAGTAAGTAAATATCTTGCTGAACCCTTAAAATTATTAAAGAAAGAAGGGGTAAAATTTGAACTAACCTCTATGTCCACTATAATAGAGGGAGACATAGACACTCTTTTTGAATTAGCCAGGAAAATGCATTTCTCTGCATTTACCTTAGGAGTAGAAAGAATAGTAACCACCATAAAAATAGATGATCGTCGTGATAAACCCTCTACTATAGAGGGAAAAATAGAAAAGTTAAGGGAAAAGATTTGACTCCTGATTTATCATGGGGAAGGATAGCTCAAAATTATGATAAATGGTATGAAACACCCAAAGGAGTTTATGTGGACGACCAAGAGAAAAAGCTTTTTTTAAAATTGACAGAGTTTAAAAGGGGACAAACTCTTTTAGATGTAGGATGCGGAACGGGGCATTTCTCTTTCTGGTTTTATAATTTAGGATTAAAAGTAGTAGGAATAGATTCCTCTTTAGAAATGCTTAAAGTAGCTAAGAGTAAACTGAAAAGTGAAAAAATTCAATTTCTTAAAGCCAATGCTTCCAATCTCCCCTTTTCTGATAATTCTTTTGATTTAGTAGTCCTTATTACTGTTCTTGAGTTTGTATCTAACCCCAAACAAGTCCTGAAGGAAGCTTTCAGAGTAGGTAAAAGCAAGATATTTTTAGGAGTTTTAAGTAAGTATAGTATCCTGGCATTTAAAAGAAAATTAAAGGCTTATTTTATTAATAAACAAAGCGTCTATCGAAAAGCAAAGTTTTATTCTCTGGGAGAATTAAAAAAACTTATAAAAAAATCTATAAACGATAGAATTGATCTCTGCTACAGAAAAATATTAAAAGGAGCTTTTATAGGATTAGTAATCACTAAGGAGAGAAATCTCTATGATAAGTCTTAGCTTTAAAAAAATAGATGCAGCAAGAAAATTGCTGGGTTTATCCAGTGAAGCTACTCTTCAAGAAATAAAAGAAGCCTATAGAGAAAAAGTAAAAAATTTCCATCCAGACAAGGCTAAGAACGAGCTTGAAAAAGAAAAAAATAAAGAAATAATGGCTCAAGTTAATCAAGCTTACAAGATTCTTTTAGAGTATATTAAAGTATATAGATTTTCCTTTAAAGAGAAAGAGGTAATGAAAAATGACCCTCAAAAATTTATGAGAAGATTTTCAAAAGACTGGCTATCTGGTTAAATAAAAAGAGGATATTATGGAAAAAGAAAATTTAATTAAAAAAATAAAAAAATTAAAGAGAAAAAGAGAAGCTATTATTATCGCTCATGTTTATCAAAGAGACGAAATTCAGAAAATAGCTGATTTTACCGGGGATTCTCTATTCTTAAGTCGTGTGGCTATGAATACAAAAGCTAAGGTAATACTCTTTTGCGGAGTGCGTTTTATGGCGGAAACAGCGGCTGTTCTCAATCCTGATAAAATTGTCCTTATCCCCGAAAAAAATGCTGGATGTCCACTGGCAGACACAATCACCCCAAGTAAATTAAAAGAAAAAAAGAGAGAATATCCTGAGGCGAGAGTAGTAAGCTATGTCAATTCTTCAGCAGAGATTAAAGCTGAAAGTGATCTCTGCTGCACCTCTGCTAATGCTATAGAAGTAGTGAACTCTTTAAAAGAGGAGCAAATTTTATTTGTTCCTGATAAAAACCTGGGTAGATTTGTAGCTTCTCATACAGATAAAGATGTTATTCTTTGGGATGGATTTTGTTATGTTCACCATCTTTGTATTAAGGCAGAAGATATTAAAGAAATGAAGATAAAACATCCCCGGGCAAAGGTAATAGTTCATCCGGAATGTCCTGAAGAGATTATCAATATGGCCGATTTTATTGGTTCCACTTCCCAAATGGCAGATTATGTTTCGAAAAGTAATTCTCAAGAGTTCATCGTGGGAACAGAGATAGGGATGTTATTCAACTTAAAATTTCATAATCCCGAAAAGAGATTTTATCCAGCCTCAGAAAAAGCTATTTGCGAGGATATGAAACTTACTACTTTAGAGAAGATAGCTTCTTCACTGGAGAAAATGGAGTATCAGGTTAAAGTTCCCAAAAAGATAGAGATAAAAGCAAAAAAATCTTTAAATAAAATGTTAGAGATAAAACATGAAAATAAAAGATAATGTAAAAGAGCTATTAGAAAAAATTCCCCAGAATGTGATTCTGGTAGCAGCAGCAAAAACAAGGACACCGGAAGAGATTCTTGAAGCCATAGATGCCGGTATTCAAATAATTGGAGAAAATTATGTCCAGGAAGCAGAAAAAGCCTTCGCTCTTATAGGGAGAAGAGTAAAATGGCACTTTATTGGACATCTCCAGAAAAATAAAGTAAAAAAAGCCGTAAAGATGTTTGATTTAATTGAAACTTTGGACTCATTTGAGCTCGCCAAAGAAATAGATAAAAGATGTGCTAACCTTAATAAAATTATGCCCGTTCTTTGTGAGATAAATATAGCTAAAGAAAAGACAAAATCGGGAGTTTACCCTGAAGAGGTAGAAACTCTTTTAAAGAGTATTTCCCCTTTAAAATATGTGAAGGTTAAAGGACTGATGACTATGGGACCTCGTTTTGGGGATCCGGAAGAAGCACGACCTTATTTTAAAAAAACAAAAGAGATTTTTGAAAGAATAAAAAAGATGAATATTCCCAATATAGAAATGAAATATCTTTCTATGGGAATGAGTAATACTTATCAAGTAGCTATTGAAGAAGGAGCAAATATTATCCGTATAGGAACAAAAATTTTTGGAGAACGTATTTATCGGGGAGGAAATAAATGAATGCACGGCAACGCTGGATTCGGTGTATGCATTTTCAATCGGTAGATTATATTCCGGATGAAGAATTTGGCTACTGGGATGAAACTTTTAAAGAATGGCACAAACAGGGACTTCCCGAAGAAATCGATAATAACGAAAAAGCTGATCAATATTTTGGTTTCTCTCCTCGGAGCTTAGTTCCAGTAAAATTAGGCCTTATTCCTTCCTTTGAACAACGAATAATTGAAGAAACAGAAAAATATCAAATTATCATCGATACTGACGGAGTAAAGAAACAAATTTTTAAAGATGGAACCTCCTCTATTCCTCATTATTTAGAGTTCCCTCTTAAAGGACGTAAAGAGTGGGAAGAAATTTTTAAACCCCGTTTAGACATCAATTTGGCTGAACGTTATCCAGAAAATAGTCCGAATTGGGAGAGAATAAAAGCTCAATATAATGATTCTGATTGGGATAAACCTGTAGGAATTAGTATTGGTAGCCTCTTTGGATGGTTACGTGATTGGGCAGGGTTTGAAGGTATCTCTGTCCTCTGTTACGATGACCCTGAGCTAATTACTGAGATAGTTTCTCATTTAGCAAGCTTAACCTGTGCAGTAATAAAAAGAAGCGCTCAGGAAATCAAAATTGATTTTGGAGCAGGTTGGGAAGATATGTGTTTTAAACAAGGTCCTATTATCTCTCCCAAAATGGTGCAAAAATTCCTTGTCCCCAATTATAAACGAATAACTGATATTCTTAGAGAGAATGGTTGTGATATTATCTATACTGATTGTGATGGTAATATAAACGAGATGATTGATCCCTGGCTGGAAGGAGGAATAAACGGAATATTCCCGGTGGAAGTTGCTGCCGGTTCAGACCCTATAGCTATTCGAAAGAAATATAAAGACAGAGTAGTCATCTTAGGAGGAGTAAATAAACGAGCTCTCATTGCCGGAAAGGAAGCTATTAAAAAAGAAATCAATCGTATAAAGCCTTATGTATTAGAAGGAGGATGGATACCTCATGTTGACCATCGGTGTCCTCCAGATGTAACTTTTGAGAATTATCTTTATTATTTAGATATTAAAAGAGAGGCTTTTGGAATTCCTAAACCGGAGGAGTTTGAATCAAGACCAGAAATAAGAAAAATAAAATCTAAGAAGTCGTATCGTAGTCTTTAGAAGTATTTAATGATCGATAGTTACCAGTAACGAGCTTTGGTCCTTCAGAATAGTTTTGAGCGGTAACTAAAAGCTAAGAACTAATTAAAGGAAAGATTTATGCCTAAGGAAACAATGAGCCCTAAAGAGCGCTGGCTGGCTGTGCTCAATCGCCAAAAACCGGACAGAATTCCTATGGATTATTGGGCTACAGAAGAAGCCACCAGGAAATTAATGAATTATTTAAAATGTAACCGTAAAGAAGAATTATTTAAGCACCTTCATATTGATTACGTTATTACTGTGGGACCAAAATATACTGGACCACCTCTACCTCCCGATACAGATATTTTCGGATGTCGTTTTCGAGATGTAAATTACGGCACAGGAGTATATCGAGAATGCATTTACCACCCTCTGGCAAAGTATAAAACACTTAAAGAAATTAAGCAAAACTATCAATGGCCCAGTGCTGATTGGTATGATTATTCAGAGATTCCTTCTCAGATTGAAGGTAAAGAAGATTATCCTATTCGCGGTGGGGGTTCAGAACCATTTTTAACTTATAAACACCTCCGGGGACAAGAACAGGCTTTTATAGATTTAATTCTTAATCCTGAAATAGTCCATTATTGCCTGGATAAACTATTCGATCTTTGTTACCAGAATACCTTACGTATTTACGAGGCAATTCCCGGTAAAGTTATGATTACTTATGTAGCCGAGGACCTGGGTTCTCAAGAAGATTTAATGTATTCACCCGGGCAGATTCGAGAGTTCTTCATTCCCCGAATGAAAAGAATGATGGACCTTGCTCACCAAGCTGGTGCTTTTGTATTTCACCATAGCGATGGAGCCATCCGCAAAATTATCCCCGATATGATTAAAGCCGGTATAGATGTCTTAAATCCCATTCAATGGAGATGCAAAGGAATGGACCGGGAGGGTTTAAAACAAGACTTCGGAGATAAAATAATTTTTCACGGAGGAGTAGATAACCAATGGACTTTAGCCTTTGGCTCGAAAGAAGATGTTCAAAAGGAAGTAATAGATAATCTGCATATCTTAGGAAAAGGAGGAGGATATATCCTTGCTCCCTGTCACAATATCCAGGCAGTCAGCCCTCCAGAGAATATTGTTACTATGTACCAGACAGGATATAAATATGGATGGTACTAATTTATTTTTCAGGAAAAAAGGGAGCTTAAGATAATCAATAAGAAATTAAATATTTACAAGATAATAGACAGAGTGTGTGGTATCTATCACCCCACTTAGTTTAATAAATCTAAGAGGATACTAAATAATCTATCAGATAGGAGGAGGTGAAAATAATGTTTTGTCCAGAATGTGGTGCTCAAATACCGGATGGGAGTAAATTTTGCTCCCAATGTGGAAGAACCTTAAAGACTCCTCAAAGAACCTCTGGTGAGCCTCAGAGAGTATCCCAAACTACTCCTTCTTCTCCAAAAAAGACAGCAGGAACAGCTATAGCCAGTCTGGTCTTAGGACTTGTGGGCATCTTCTTTGGCCTAATAACCAGTATTCTGGCAATCGTCTTTGGAGGAGTAGCCCTCTCTCAAATCAACAAAAGTGAAGGAGAAATTGGTGGACACGGTATGGCCATAGCAGGACTTGTTTTAGGTATTATAATGACCATTATCTGGGTGATAGTGCTTATAGCAATGGGAACCCTGTTTATGTGGCAGATGTAAG
>JAGGVN010000099.1 GCA_021158005.1 Candidatus Aerophobota bacterium
GTATTAATAATATACTAAGTCCATTTCTTGTCAACAGTAGGTGTAATCTTCAATTAAAAATTTATCCCCTCACAGCCAAGATCATCTTCAACACTACACAGTCCACAAGTTCTCAAATATCACCCGTTATTGCCCAAGAGTTTAAAGCGAAGTGTGGCAGCAGATGCCAAATAGCAAGGTTAATAAATAGGGATTGTTTCAAAGTTATGTGATAAGATTAGCACCACCTCCAGTTCACCTGAATATTAGTTAGTTGGAACTCGGGGTTCAGTGACATATACTGCGCCCAAAGCTTTCTCCACATTTCAGGTAAGAGGATTTTATTCATGGTAACGTGTAAATAGTTCAATAGACCTTTTTCACTCCAGCGTTTTCCAACACTCCAGATGCGATTCTTGATACGAGAAAAAACATTCTCTATTGCGTTGGTATTGAGTGGAATCCACCTCTTTTCCTCCAGCCACCAGGAAAAGAAGGTAGCTACACCGTGGGAAAGATTCTCAATATAGGAGCTAGCCCTTGGGTATCTCTTTGGATCCAGAAGATCAATCATTTCCTGAAATCCTTGTTGTGTTTTCTCAGCAAGTTTTTTGACCTTGGGCAGGTCCTCTTTACTCAGTTTTTCCAGTCCTTTCTTGGTGAACTGGAAGGCTGGAATTGCTGCGAGCTTCTCCATAAGAGGAGCTTGTTCGGCTTTTTTTAATCCATCGAGGTAGAGGATATATGCAAGATACATCGTTGGTGTCGCATTCCATCTTCCAGGAGAGCCTCTTCAATGCCTGGTTCTCCATCGGAAAAGAGAACCTCGAGATTTTTTCTTATCTCCTTCCAGCTCTTTTTCACCCAAAATCCTACAGGTTCAAAAGGCTTATTTTCTTCCACTGAAGCTAATGCCCAGCGCATATCAACTCTACCTAGATCTATCCCTTTCGGTCCTTGAAGCCGAACTTTTGTACCATCAACCATTAAGAACCTGTAAGGAATCTCTTTCAAATTGGGCCACTGGCACTTATCTTGGGCAAACTCTTGCAACCTTCTATACAAGGTACTCATCTGAAGCTGCAGGAGCTTCTTCTCGGATTCTTGCTATCTCTTTGGATGATAATCGATAGGAAAGATGCACCACCTGTCCGATTCCGGCTTCTGTTGCTTCCTTGGTGTACTGGCGATGCTTGGGCAAGAAGCTGCTCTCTCTTAAAGGGACCACTGTCTTTTTCTCTACCTTATCGTAAAGCTGCGCTAAACGGTACTCAAATGGTCCTAACGAGGTTCTTAGCTCACGCATCTTCGGTTGATAGCCATTGCGAACGTATCGACCCGGAAACTTTTCCTGCATCTTCTCAATTGTTCGCTCCTCGACGGCAGAAAATACAGTTTCTAAGAGTGCAAAGAAAATCTTCGAAGAGGCACTGCGCAGACCCATGAGGACACCATTGACATTTAAGTTCTCTTCTGGCATAGTGAACTTCAGAGTAAGATCTACTTCGATTTCTTTCATCGGATTTCTACCCCCTTCCTTGTGGTTCTTTTTAGGGGTATGAAATCCGATTTTTTATTAATTGTCAAGGTCGGTTATGAATATAATATCTCTATCACATAACTTTGAAACAATCCCTAAAAATTAATACCTTTATCCTTAAATCAGTAATAATATCCTTAATTGACATTTTTAAAAAGGTAGGTGTAACAGGAGGGAGTTTAAGATCTTTATAGTGAATTTTTATCCTTTTAGCCTGGCAGTTTTTCATGGAAAGAACCTTGTGTAGTTTTGAGATAGTGGTGAGAGATTGCCGCCCGCACCAGAGCTTAATTTATCCAATTACACAACATTCAATTCGTGGCAATAGATAACATACTGCGGGGGCAGCCACCACTTCTCTAAAACATCCATAAATATACTACCATCCTTCTTTAATAGTGTCAATCACACCTGTTGAGATACAGACTCACTTATTTTTTGGTAGGTACACTAAAACAAGATGGTTCAGTTTAGTTTAATCATTATTTACCAGGTTTAAGTAGGAAACTACTGTGCCCCAGCTAAGCTGATCACTATTTTTCAATCAGATAACCAGGGCACAGAACCTACTTATAAGGTCTTTATAATCAGATCTAATCAGGAAACAACTTGCAGTCCCGGAGCTGAGTAATAGAAGTAACCATTCAATCCCTTATTAATCAGGTCCACCTTTCAGACTGTCTGGATCTCAAAGGCTCTCAGGGTAAGGGTTTGAGGTAGCATTTTCGCAAAGGCTCTTCTTTTTGAGAATGATTATCATAGAATTTTGGCATAAATTGAAGATTTTCTATCCTATTTTCTCCTGTATAATCCTTTTTATTAAAGGATCTTCCTGGAGGGAAAAATTTTGCGCAAGGCTATTTTATGTTAACCATATAAAACAAGGTTTCACCTATAGTTAGCCTCTGGTAACTATTTCAATGATCCATATAACAACAAAAAAGATCATTTTAATAATAACCTACATTTTAAATTATGTCAAATTACAATGGGACCTTCATTATCTATACAGGAAGTGCCAATACCGTATGTCTCAATGTTTAGAAATAGGGGTCAGCCTCCAGATGATCCCGCTGTTATACATCATGCACTGCATTCTCTGCATCCCTGGCCTGCATTTTAGCATACTCTAAGAAACTCATTTTTTTCTCCTTCGCTTCCTCGGAAAGCAATTTTCTTGCTATATGAACCTGTTGTAATGCAAAATCAGATGGAAACTCTTTTTCAACCTCTTTTTTTATCTCTTTAATTCTTTCTTTTTTAACCATATTTTTTTATCTCCTTTACAACAGTTCTCCTGGTGTGATTATTTCTACATGTTTTAGATTTCTTAAGGTATTTACCATCCTTACAATATCTCTGGTTTTTTCTCTCACAATATGACGAAAATTCCAACTTAGAAGATAATCCATCTCGTTGAGAACAGCAACTGAAATATGATAGGCATCCTCAAAATAAGA
>JAGGVN010000137.1 GCA_021158005.1 Candidatus Aerophobota bacterium
GAATGCTTTAGGAAAATTCTCCTATAAGACCACGCTCTTTTGGCGGGCTCAGGAAATCCTGGGTACCTCAGATAACGGGAGTATTCCTTCATAGCGTTGTTTAGGTAACGATTTACAGCTTCCCAAACAAGATAGTATTTTTGAAGGTTTCAGCTTCTCTATAAGGTCCTCGAAGTTTAGCTTATCAGCTTCCTAATTATTTCATACATAACCTTGCAATAAACTTGTGGGAATTGTCTTTCCTCTCGAGCCTCGTTTTTCCGTAAATCTCTCCCGAAAGGAGGCTTGACAATCAATTTTTTTGTCTTACATTTATAGTAAGAATTAGGAGGTATAAAAATGGCTATTGTAACTGTATCAACTAAAGGACAGATTGTGATACCAAAAGAAGTAAGAGAGAAATTTGGTTTGCGTCCCGGGACCAAAATTGATGTAAAATTGAAGGGAAATGAGATAACACTTAAGCCAATAAGGAAGAATATATCAAACAGACTTTACGGAAAATATCGAGGTATCGATCTTCTTAAAGATTTAAAGGAAGAACATTATAGAGAGGTAAAAAGAGAGTTTGTCCGGGGAAATCAACGGTGAAAAACATAATTCTTGATTCGTGGGCTATTCTCGCTTGGCTTGAGGGCGAATCTCAAGGGGAAAAAGTGAAGGACCTCATTCATTGGGTAGATGGCGATAGAAGTTTAGATTTAGAAAGGAGAATAAAAAACTTAATTGGACCTAGCAAAATTGAGGAAATAAGGCTTTTCATTAATATCATAAATCTCGGAGAGGTGTTTTACATTTTAGGCCGTAGAAAAGGCGAAGAAGAGGCTAATGAGACCATTGGTGAAATAAAAGAGACCCCCATTGAAGTTATCCCGGCATCTAACTCTCTTGTCTTTAAGGCAGCTTCGCTTAAGGTGAGGTATTCCATTGCTTACGCCGATGCTTTTGCTATAGCAACGGCGGTTACTCGGGAAGGCTCGCTCCTTACAGGTGATCCTGAACTTAAGGGTTTGAGGGACGCCCCAATTATATGGATTGGAGGATAGATCAAAACAAAGAAACAAAGAGGTCGGGTCTCCACATTTAACATTAACCTTTTTTGAAAAAATGATCAGATTTCCAACGAAAATAGGGGTCGTCAGGTCTTGCAATTACACAATCTTAATCTTTTTCTCCACTCGTTTTATAGCCTTACTGATGGTAGAGTAATGAACTGTTTCTTGCCTTTGCTATCTATTCCAAAGTCACCAGCATGGGTATACGGAAATAGCGACAAAGTAACGCGAAAATTGACAAAATTTCTAAGGTGTGATAAATTATACGTAGTCTTTTAGGAAAGCTAAATTGTTAGATAAAAAAACAAAAGGTACTAAAAATGAGAGAAAAATTTTATTACCAAGCAGTAGGAAGAAGAAAGGAAGCCACAGCGGTAGTAAAACTAAAACCGGGGAAAGGACAATTAATTATCAATGGAAGATCTTTTGAACAGTATTTTCCTCGAAAAGTATACACTATGATAATTCAGGAGCCTCTCCAAAAAGTAGATTTCTTAGGAAGATATGATATAGAAGCCCAGGTAAAAGGAGGAGGATTGACCGGCCAGGCAGAAGCTATCAGACTGGGAATTGCCAGAAATATTATAAAAATTAATCCGGAGTTAAAGAGTTCTTTAAAGAGTGATGGTTTCTTAACCCGTGACCCTCGAATGAAGGAGAGAAAAAAACCGGGTTTAAGAGGAGCAAGAGCTAAGCCTCAATCCTCTAAAAGATAAAAATACCTTCGAGGAAATTAGACGAGAGAATAAATGGACGAAGTAGTATTAGCGGATTTTATTGTAATTAAGGCCCGGGAAAAGGGAGTAACCATTATAGGTTTGACAAGGGGTGAGGAGACAACCATTCATCATACAGAAAAACTTGACGAAGGAGAAGTCTTAATCTGTCAATTTACCGAACATACTTCAGCTATAAAAATAAGAGGAAAAGCTGAGATTTTCTCTAAATTAGGTAAAGTAGAGTCTGAATAGCAAAGTTAGATTAAACTAAAAGAAGAGACGAGATGAGAAGAGTAAAAAGACTTTTTTATAATTTTTATAAGAATAAAGATATTGGAAACCAGGCATTTTGCCTGGTTTTTTATTTATAATCCTATTTATAATTCAAAGAGAAGAAAAAAATGTATTATCCTGAAGAGAAAGAATTTAGAAAACTTTCCCGAAAAGGAAATCTTATTCCTGTCTACAGGGAAATTTTGAGCGATATGGAAACACCTGTTTCTGCTTTTAAAAAACTGGACAAGGGAGGATTTTCCTACCTTTTAGAGAGTGTAGAAAGGGGAGAGATATTGGGAAGATACTCTTTTTTAGGAACTTCTCCTTCTCTCATTTTTATGAGTAAAAAAAGGGGAATAAAGATAATCAAAAAAGGAGAAACCAAAAATCTGGTTATGGAAGATGATCCTCTGAAGTTTTTAAGAAGAATAATGAATAAATTCACCGTAGTTACTCTATCTACACTTCCTCTATTTTCCGGAGGAATGGTGGGATACATTGGTTATGATGTTATCCGGTTTTGGGAAGATATCCCTGAAAAGAACCCTGATGAATTAAATTTACCTGATTCTTTCTTTACTCTTAGTGATACTTTTCTCATCTTTGATCATCTTAAACACAAAATAAAGATAGTATCCTATGCTTTTTTGGATGAGAAAAGATCAGTTCTTGCCTCTTATAAAGAAGCTAAAGAGAAAATAGATAAAATAATCACAAAACTCAAAAGGCCTTCCTCTTCTTCCTTCTCCCTCCCCCAACAGTTAAAGAGGGAGAAGAATATTTTTCAATCTAACTTTACTCTTCAATCTTTTACAGAAAAAGTAAAAAAAGCAAAAAAATATATAAAAAAAGGGGATATTTTTCAGGTAGTTTTATCTCAGAGATTTAAAAGGAAAATTAAAGCTTCTTCTTTTAATATCTATCGTTCTCTAAGATCCCTCAACCCCTCTCCTTATATGTATTATCTTAGGGGTGGAGATTTTGAAATTATTGGCTCCTCTCCAGAAATTTTTGTAAGGAAAGAGGGAAGAAAAGTTTCTCTGCGTCCTATTGCCGGAACGCGATACCGAGGAAAAAACGCTCAGGAAGATAAAGCCTTGATTAAAAGCCTATTGAGTGATCCCAAAGAGAGAGCAGAACACACAATGTTAGTAGATTTAGGGCGAAATGACCTGGGGAGAGTATGCACCTATGGCACGGTAAAAACCACCGAACTTTTTTCCGTAGAAAAGTATTCTCATGTAATGCATCTTGTTTCTAACATAGAAGGAAAACTAAAAAAGGGGATGGACCAATACGATCTTTTGCAAGCCTGTTTTCCTGCAGGGACTGTCTCCGGAGCCCCCAAAGTAAGGGCCATGGAGATTATTGATGAGCTTGAAAACTGTGCAAGAGGCCCCTATGCGGGAGCTTTAGGATATTTTAGTTTTTCGGGAAATATGGATACTTGCATCATTATTCGCACCATTATTGTGAAAAATAAAATTGCTTATATTCAAGCGGGTGCGGGAATTGTGGCTGACTCTTCTCCGGAAAAAGAGTATCAAGAGACATTAAATAAAGCCGGTGCTCTTTTCAAAGCAATTGAGCTTGCCGAGGAGGGTATAGAGTGATTCTCGTCATCGATAATTATGACTCCTTTGTTTATAATTTAGTTCAGTATCTGGGAAAATTAGGGAAGAAATTAGAAGTCTCCCGTAATGATAAAATCAGCCTTGAAGAGATAGAAAGAAAAAATCCGGAAGCTATTCTTATTTCTCCCGGTCCGGGGAAACCTGAAGAAGCAGGGATTTCTAAAAAGGTGATTGAACATTTCTCTCCTCATATTCCTATTTTAGGAATTTGTTTGGGACACCAATGCATAGGGGAAGTTTTTGGGGGGAAGATAGTACCAGCAAAAAATCTTTTTCACGGGAAGACTTCTCTTATTTATCATTACGAGGAAGATATTTACCAGGGAGTAAAAAATCCTTTTATGGCTACCCGCTATCACTCTCTAATCATTAAAAAAGAATCTTTACCAGAATGTTTTGTAAAGACAGCCTGGACTGAAGAAGGAGAAATTATGGGAATCAGACATAAAGAGCACTCTCTTTGGGGGATGCAATTTCATCCCGAATCATTTTTAACCCGAGAAGGAGAGAAACTATTAAGAAATTTTATTAAGATTACAGAGGAAAAGAATGATTAAGGAGGTAATAAAAAAATTAGTAGAGAGAAAAAATTTAACTGAGGAAGAGGCAAGAAGAGTAATGAGGGAAATTATGGAAGGAAGAGCTACCTCTGCTCAAATAGCTTCTTTTCTTACTTCTCTACGGATGAAAGGAGAAACTTCCGAGGAAATTACAGGATGTGCTCAAGGAATGTTAGAGAAGACTATCTCTTTTAATCTGAAGAAAGATATTCTTGTGGATACCTGCGGAACAGGAGGAGATGGAAAGGGAACTTTTAATATTTCCACTACGGTTGCTTTTGTAGTAGCAGGAGCAGGTTTAACAGTAGCTAAGCATGGTAACCGAGCTCTTTCGAGTTCCTGTGGCAGTGCTGATGTCTTAGAAAAATTAGGAGTAAAATTAGATGTTTCTTCAAAAAGAGTGAAAGAGTGTCTGGAGAGGATAGGAATTGGATTTCTTTTTGCTCCTTTATTCCACCAGGCAATGAAATATGCCCTTACTCCCCGGCAAGAGATAGGAATTAGAAGTATCTTTAATATTCTTGGTCCACTCATCAATCCTTTAAGGGCTAATGTTCGCCTTTTAGGTGTCTATCATCCCTCTCTTACCGAGCTTTTAGCTAAGGTCTTAAGGAATTTAAGAGTAAAAGAAGCTTTTGTCGTCTGGGGAGAAGACGGATTAGACGAAATTACTCTTACAGCAAGAACCAGAATAACCGAATTAAAGGACGGGGATATTAAGACTTATTATATTCAACCAGAAGATTTTGGAATGAAAAAAGTTCCCTTAAAAAAAATAAAAGGAGGAGATAAGGAAACTAACACCCTCATTCTTAAAAATATCCTCGACGGAGAAAGAGGTCCAAGAAGAGATATTGTTCTTCTAAATGCCGCTGCCTGTTTGATAAAAGGAGGATTAGCCAGAGATTTCCCGGAAGGAATAAGAGTAGCCGCCAATTCCATAGATTCCGGAAAAGCTAAAAGAAAATTAGAAGAGTTAGTGCATCTTACAAATTCTTAAGATGAATATACTAAAAGAAATCATAAAGAACAAGATAGAAGAGGTAAGGAAGCGAAAGAGAGAGCTGCCTCTAAAAGTTTTAAAATCTAAGATAAGAAATTCCTCTTTCCGAAATTTCGAAAAGAGCATCTCTTCTCCCGGAAAGATTAATATTATCGCTGAAATAAAGAGAGCCTCTCCTTCCAGAGGGATTATTTTAAAAAATCTTAATCCCTCCCATTTAGCCAAAATTTATGAGAAAAATGGAGCTTCAGCCATTTCTGTATTAACAGATGAAAAATTCTTTGGAGGAAGTTTACAAGATTTAAAAAAAGTAAGAGAAGCAGTCTCTTTGCCAATATTAGCTAAAGAATTTATTATAGATGAGTATCAACTTTACGAGGCAAGATTCTGGGGTGCTGATGCTATTCTCTTAATTGCTTCTATTTTAAACGAAAGAAAATTGAAAAAATTTTTAAATTTAGCCAAAGATTTAAACTTAGATTGTTTACTGGAGATTCATAAAGAGGAAGAATTAGCTAAAATTAAAAATCTTCCCTTTAAGATTATCGGAATTAACAATCGTAATCTCGAAACTTTTAAAGTAAATATAAAGATTACCTTAAGTGGGCTTAATAAAATATCTCTGGATAAAATAATAGTAAGTGAGAGTGGGATAAAAAAAAGAGAAGATATCTCTGGGCTAAGAGAAAAAGGAGTGAATGCTTTTTTGATTGGCGAGAGTCTACTGAAGAGTGAAAATCCTGGAGAAAAATTAAGGGAATTTCTGAAATGACCAAAATCAAAATTTGTGGAATAACTAATGAAAGAGACGCTTTAGGGGCGGTAAACTTAGGTGTAGATGCTTTAGGATTTATCTTCGCAGAAAGTCCCCGAAGAGTCTCTCCTCAAAAAGTTAAGAAAATAGTTTCTCTTCTTCCTCCTTTTATTTCCCTGGTAGGAGTTTTTGTTAATGAGGATAAGAAAAAAGTAGAGGAGATAGCCCGGTATTGTTCTCTTACTCACCTGCAATTCCACGGAGAGGAGTCTCCCTCTTATTGTCAACAATTTAAAGAGAGAGTAATTAAAGCTTTCCGCATGAAAGGAGAAGAAACATTAAGAGAAATCTCCCAGTATAAAGGGGTGAGTGCATATTTACTCGATACCTATTCTTTAAAAAAAAGGGGAGGAACAGGGGAATTATTTGATTGGAAACTGGCTCAAAAAGTCAAAAAGAGGGGCGTGCCTATTATTCTTGCCGGAGGATTAAATTCGGAAAATGTCGATAAGGCAATAGCAAAGGTTAGACCCTACGCTGTAGATACATCCAGTGGAGTAGAGAGAAAAGAAGGGGAAAAGGATTTCCAGAAGATGAGGGAGTTTGTCAGAAGAGTAAGGAAACAAGACGAGATTTTTTGACATCTCTCCTGAATTTAATTATGATTCAACTAAAGAATTAATCCGGATGCGGTAAACTATTTGGAAAGAAAGATTATCTCTCCTATTAAAAGAGTAAAAGGTTAACAGATGTTAGTTAAAAAAAGAGGGTATTTTGGAAAATTTGGGGGATGTTTTGTTCCTGAAGTATTAGTTCCCGCTTTAAAAGAGTTAGAAGAGGCTTACTTTAGTTTAAGAAAAGAAGAATCATTTAAAAAAGAGTTAAATTATTATTTAAAAAACTACGCCGGGAGACCTACTCCTCTTTACCGGGCAAGAAATTTTTCCCGGAGTTTAGGAGAAGTGAAAGTATATCTTAAAAGAGAGGATCTTCTCCACACAGGGGCTCATAAACTTAATAATACTTTAGGTCAGGTCCTGCTGGCAAAGAAGATGGGGAAAAACAGAATTATTGCCGAGACTGGAGCAGGACAACACGGAGTAGCCACAGCTACTGCTTGTGCTCTTTTGGAGATAGAGTGTCTGATCTATATGGGGGAAGAAGATGTGCGAAGACAATCATTAAATGTGCTTCGCATGAAGACTCTGGGGGCAAAAGTTAAAAAAGTAAAGAGTGGTTCTCAGACTCTTAAAGATGCAGTAAACGAAGCTCTCCGGGATTGGGTAACCAATGTAAAGACTACTTTTTATGTTTTAGGTTCAGTAGTAGGTCCCCATCCCTATCCCGTGATGGTGAGGGAGTTTCAGGCAGTTATAGGACGGGAGGCAAAGAAACAAATCATTCGAGAAGAAAAGAGAATGCCTGATTATCTTATTGCTTGTGTAGGAGGAGGGAGTAATAGTATAGGTCTTTTTCACCCTTTTTTTAAAGAAAAAACTCATTTTATCGGAGTAGAAGCTGGAGGATTAGGACTTAACACCACGAAACACGCCGCTACTCTGGTTAAAGGAAAGAGAGGAATTCTTCACGGAGCTCTTAGCTATCTTCTTCAAGATAAAAATGGGCAGATTAGACCCACCTATTCTATTGCTCCCGGTTTGGACTACCCTGGGGTAGGTCCAGAATTATCTTATTATAAAGAGATAAAGAGGGCAAAATTTGTCAGTGTAACCGATAAGGAAGCTCTCAGAGGCTTTTTCCTCCTTTCCAAAACAGAAGGAATCATCCCTGCTTTAGAATCAGCCCATGCTATTGCCTATGCAAAAAAGATATCTTCCCTACTCCAGAATAAGCTCGTTATTATTAATCTTTCGGGAAGAGGGGATAAGGATATGCATATTATAGAGAAATATTTCTAAAATGTGTGGAAAAAATGAATAGAATAGATAAAACGTTCCTTGATTTAAAGAAAAGGGGAGAGAAAGCTCTTATTACTTTTATTAGCTCCGGTGACCCGAACCCTTTGAAGAGCGAAGAAATAGTCTTTACCTTAGAAAAAGCAGGAGCTAATATTATAGAACTGGGTATCCCCTTTTCTGATCCCATAGCCGATGGTCCTACTATTCAATCCTCTTCTCAACGTGCTTTAAGTGAAAATATAAATATAAAGAAAGTTTTCCAGATGGTAAGAAGGATAAGAAAAAGATCGGAAATTCCCCTCATCCTTTTAACTTATTTTAATCCGATTTATCAATTCTCTCCGAGAGAGTTTATTTTACAAGCAAAGAGAGCAGGCGTAGATGGACTTATCATTCCTGACCTTCCTCCGGAGGAAGCAAAAGAACTCCAAGTTATTTCCGACAAAGAAGAGCTCGATTTAATTCTTCTTATCTCCCCAAACAGTAGCAAAGGGAGAATCAAAATAATTTCTCAACTTTCCCGGGGTTTTATTTATGTAGTTTCTGTTACCGGGATAACCGGAGCAAGAAAAGAGGTCCCCTACCCAATTAAAAAAGTCATCTTAAGAATTAGAGAATTCACCGATAAGCCATTATGTCTTGGATTCGGAATGTCTACCCCTGAGCAAGTAAAAGTAGTAAAAGATTGGGTAGAGGGAATAATTGTAGGAAGTGCTCTCATTAAAATTATTGAGAAAAACTTAGAAAATCAAAATTTATTAAAAGAGATAGAAAAATTTGTAATAAAATTAAAAAGACCCCTTTCTTCTGGCAATAAAATAACCGGAGAACCCTGATCCTAATCTAACCCGATAAATCATTGAAGGAGAATTTAAAATGCAGAGTGCCAAATATTCTATAGGTATAGACTTCGGGACTATCTCAGCAAGAACAGTTTTAGTAAGAGTAAATAATGGGGAAGAAGTAGCTACCTCTGTATATGAATACAAGGATGGAGTTATAGATGAATTTCTTCCGGGAACGGACATAAAACTTGAACCAGAATGGGCCTTGCAAAATCCTGAGGATTATCTTGAAGCTCTGAAGCGGACTATCCCTGATGTTTTGAAGAAAAGTAAAGTAAACCCGGAGAATATAATTGGGATAGGGATAGATTTTACTTCCTGCACTATGTTACCCATCGATAAAGAAGGAACCCCTCTGTGTATGCGAGATAAATACCGCCACCATCCCCATTCCTGGGTTAAACTCTGGAAACATCATGCTGCTCAGCCCGAAGCGAATAGAATAAATCAGGTAGCCCGAGAAAGAAAAGAAAGTTTTCTCTGGCGCTATGGAGGAAAATACTCCTCAGAGTGGTTCTTTTCCAAAGCTCTCCAGATACTAAACGAAGCCCCTGATATTTATGAGGCCGCAGACAGATTAATAGAAGCAGCAGACTGGATAATTCTTCAACTCACTGGAGAAGAGAAACGAAATTCCTGTACCGCTGGATATAAAGCTTTATGGGACCCTGAAAAAGGGTTTCCTTGCCGAGAATTCTTTCGTGCTCTAAATCCTCGCTTTGAGAATATCATAGACGAGAAGATGTCTAAAGATATCTATTCCTTAGGGGAAAGAGCCGGAGGACTGACCAATAAGATGGCTTCTCTTACCGGTCTAAAAAAAGGAACACCAGTAGCTGTAGGAAATGTAGATGCTCATGTTTCTGTGCCGGCAGTTACCGTGACCGAACCGGGTAAAATGGTAATGATAATGGGAACCTCTATCTGCCATATGATGGTAGATAAAAACCTGCATTCAATTCCGGGAATGTGCGGAGTGGTAAAAGGAGGAATACTCCCCGGGTATTATGGATATGAGGCTGGCCAATCAGCGGTAGGAGATATTTTTGGCTGGTTTGTAAAAAACTGTATTCCTTCAGAATACTTTAAACAAGCAAATAAAAGAAGGATTAATGTTCATCGCATCCTGGAAGAAAAGGCTTCCTCTCTTAAAGCAGGAGAAAGTGGACTTCTTGCTCTTGACTGGTGGAATGGAAACCGTTCAATATTAGTAGATGCCGACCTTAGCGGCCTCCTCTTAGGAACTACCTTAGAAACAAAACCAGAAGAAATTTATCGTGCTCTTATTGAAGCCACTGCCTTTGGGACTTACAAAATTATTAATACTTTTGAGGAAAATGGAGTTAAGGTAAAGGAGCTCTATGCTTGTGGAGGCCTGCCGGAAAGAAATAAACTTCTTATGCAAATTTATGCTGATGTTACCGGAAGAAAGATAAAGATATCTGCCTCTTCTCAGACCCCTGCTTTAGGAGCAGCCATGTTTGGAGCAGTAGCTGCTGGAAAAAACAGAGGAGGTTATGATAATATTATAGAAGCCGCGAAAAATATGGCTCACCTTAAAAAAGAGAGCTTTGAACCTTATAAAGAAAATCATTACCTTTATCAAGAAATTTATGCTGAATATGAGAAATTACACGACTATTTTGGTCGAGGAGAGAATAGAGTTATGAAAAAATTGAAGGATATAAAAAGAAAATTAAAAGAGAAAAGGGCTCATAAAGGATAGAAAACTTTTCTTCTCTCCCAATCTCTCCGATAGAGAAAAAATCCCTCTAAGGGATTGCCCTCTGCTAAAGTGAAGCAAATAGATAGAGAAACCCGGGAAGATGAAGAAGGAAGAATTTTTAAATATACTTTTTTTGAAGAATCTCGACTCCTACATTAGTTAATTAGTAGTTAAGTGAAAAAAAATTTAGTTATTAAAATGGAGGAAGGAGAATGAATAAAGTTAAGATAGGATTTGTGGGATGTGGATTTATGGGACAGATGGTTCATTTACCTAATTTTATTGAATCTGAAAAATGTGAAGTAGTCGCTTTAGCTGAGAAGAGGAAACTTTTAAGA
>JAGGVN010000051.1 GCA_021158005.1 Candidatus Aerophobota bacterium
ACCTTTTATACTAACTCTTCTGATGGCAGAGACCTTTAATTAAGAGGATAGCATCTTCTTTTGTTTTCACCTCACCGATTATCTGGGCCTGATGAATTTTGTCCAGAAAATAAGAAATTTTAGGACCGGGAGGAATTCCTAAGAGTTTGGTTATCTCTTCTCCTTTAAGTAATTTAGGGGGGCAAAAAATCAAAGGGGACTTCTCAAAAAATTTCTTTAATAATGAGTCAATAGATTTTGAAAGATTTTCCTCATTAAAGGTATTTACCAGAAAGAGAAGGAGAATTTCTACTGTTTCTTCTTTTCCTTCAAGAAATAACCGGGATAAAGATTGAGAGGAGGGATGATTATTCATAATTTGGTGAAGAAAAGGGTAAAGTTGCTCTATCCTTTTTACTATTTTTATTTCCCGATTTGTTAGTTTTAATCTTTCCGCTACCGGAGCTAAAATAGGCACTTTTTTAAGGGGAGAGAAGAATAAACTTGTAAGTTTCAATAATTCTCTACGAGTTCTATCTCCCCCTTCTTTTTTATTTAAATGAAGAGTTACTTTCTTATAGATATCCTCTGATAATATACCTGGAGATAAGATTGTTTCTAACCTTTTCAGATTTCTTCCTTGCGGAGGAATATTAAAGACTTCTTTTAATAGACTCCTCAGGGAAGGGTTCTTTAGATATTTAGAAGAGCAGGCATTTTTAAGGATAAGAAATAATTCATCTCTTATTCTTTCTCCCGGTATTTTTTTAAGAAGAGGGGATTTCTCTCGAATGATAGATAAAAGTTCCTTCTCTATAGTAAGGTTGAGTTGGGAAGCTAAGCGGAAGGCTCGCATCATCCGGAGAGGGTCTTCATCAAGAGATTCTTTATTTATTAGTTTAATTCTTTTCTCTATTAAATCTTCTAATCCTGTATCAGGGTCTATAAGAATTAGAGGAACAGGGTGCGAAATTCCTAATTCCAGAGCAAGAGCATTGATTGTAAAATCCCGTTTTATTAAATCTGATTTTATAGAAGAGGATTTTTTGAGAGCGAAGTCAAAAATGACCTTTTCTTTCAGAATGACTCTCATTGAAGAAGGGTTTAAAGAGACTATATTGGCTTTTATTTCTGAGGCAAACCTTCGGGCGAGACGAAAATGAGGATCTTCAATAATAAAATCGAGGTCCTTACTTTTTTTGCCTATAAGGAGGTTACGAATGTATCCTCCTACCAACCAGAGTTTTTCTTTTTTCTTTAACTTAATGAGTTTTTGAAGATAAGGGTTTTTTTGGAGGCTTTCTTCGAGAAAATTCCATTTAAGAGGGCTATCTATTCCTCTTTCTTTCCTGATTTTATCGAGAATACCGTTAACAAATTTTCCGGAATCTTTGGTGCCGTAACGTTTAGCTATTTCTATAGCTTCATTTATACTGACAATAGAAGGGATATCTTTCAGGAAGAATAGTTCGTAGATGGAAAGACGCAAGACATTCCGGTCTATAATTACCATGCGCTCAAGAGTCCAATTTTTTGCGTATTTCTTAATTAATTCGTTAATTAAATGAAGGGAAGAGTAGACTCCCCGGACCAGATTTTCACTAAAATTTTTCACTTCGGGTTTAAAGCGATACCGAGAGAAAATAATTTTTAAAGCCTCTTCAGAGGAGAGTCTCCTTATGTCCATCTGGTAAAGAATTTGTAAAGCAAGTTCCCGTGCTTTACGCCGATTTTTCATCTCTGAGTCCTGAGATTAATTGTCAATAGTAGTTTAAATATCATATACTCTATTTCTCTTTTTTGTCAACTGAAAAAAAGTAAAAGCGCCCCTTGACCAATTATGTTTTTTTGTTATAATAAAATGACTGAATGGTCAGCCATAGTTTGAGGTATAGGAATTTCAATAATTTTTTTTGAATAAGTTAGTAAGTATGGTTCCAGAAAAGGGGGAGAGCTTTTTGCGTTGAGGGGGAAAATGCGGAGCATTGTCCCCCTCAAATATCTTGAGCGAAAAATGATTAATTTAATAGGTAAAAGAAGAATAAGACAACAAGACCACAAGATCAAAATTTTAGAAGCAGCAGAAAAAATTTTTGCCAAAAAAGGTTTTTATCCTACTACTATAGAAGAAGTAGCTAAAAAAGCGAGATTAGCTAAGGGGACAATTTATCTTTATTTTAATAGCAAAGAAGATTTATTCTTTTTAGTTATAGAGAGAAAACTGGATATCCTTTTGAGTAAGGTTGAGGAAGAATTAAAGGGCCCGGATTCTCCCTCGCAAAGGATCAAGAAAGTTATTGCTGTTCATTTAAAATTTCTTGAAGAGAATGGAGATTTTTTTAAGATTATGGAGGGTTTTTCTGAAAGTTTAAAAGAAAAACTGGAAAAAAAGTTAAAAAACAGGGTAATACAAAAACAATCCTATTATATAGAAATGCTTGGTAAACTAATTCAAGAAGCAATCAATAAGGGAGAAATTAAATCTCTGGATTCAAGAAAATTAGCGGTGATTTTGATGGGAATAATTCATAGTCTTACCTTATACTGGATTTCTCAAAAAGAAAAAGACTCTTTATTTAAAGATCAGCTTTTGGTCTGGGAAGTATTCTGGAAAGGGGTAAAAAATAAAGACTACAGTAAAAGCTATGTTGAATAAGATAACCGCATTTGTAGTGAATAATCCCCGCAAGTGTATAGTTTTTATAATATTAGTGAGCTTATTTTTTTGTTTTTTTGCCTTCCGGATTACTTTTAATGCCAATATGAAAGATATGATTCCTTTAGACGATCCGGTAATTAAAGATTTAGAAAGAGCTACCAAAATCTTTGGTTCTCAGAACTTTCTTATGGTAGTTATAAAGAGCAGTGATGTTTTTAAGGTAGATTTACTTAAGAAGGTAGACTATCTCTCAGAAAAATTTTCTCATCTTAGAGGCGTAGAAAGAGTCATTACTCCTTTAAATATTACTTTAATTGAAAGCGGAGAGTTTTTTATAGAAGTTACTCCTATTGTGGAGCATATTCCTCGCAATGAAAAGGAAGTGAAAGAGTTTAAGGAAAAAATTTTAGGAAGCCGAAGAGGAAGAGCTCTCATTAGTAAAGATGAAAAATCTCTCCTTATTTTAATTACTCTTAAGCCAGAAATTATAGCTACAGAAGGAGCCAATGAGTTAGTGAGAGAATTAATGAAGATTACCAAGGAAGAAGAGGGTGAAGATAAAATTTATGTAGTAGGAGATGCTTACCTGGCTAGTTATGCTACCGATAGAATGAAGTATGATTTATATTTTCTTTTTCCTTTAGTTACTTTTACTGTGACCTTAATTTTATATCTTAATTTTCGGAGAAAGTTGGGGGTATTTCTTCCTTTACTTACAGTGATCTTGAGTGTTATATGGACGATTGGCCTAATGGCTCTGGTGGGATTTTCTTTTACGATAGTATCTGTGATTACCCCCGTAATTTTAGTAGCTATTGGAAGTGCTTACGGGATTCATATTATGAATAAATATTACGAAGCTATAAGGAAGGATATAAGTGCCAAGGAAGCTGTTCTTGAAACGATGAGAGAGATGAATTCTCCTGTTATTATGACTGCCTTTACTACTGTGGGTGGTTTTATTACTTTAACCACTTCTTTTGTTATCCCCATTAAAGAATTTGGAGTAGCTACTGCTTTTGGTGTTTTAGCGGCTATGATTCTTTCCTTAGTGTTAATTCCGGCAGTCTTAGTTCTTCAAAATTCTCCTCCCTCTTTTAGAGAAAAAAAATCAAAAATAAATCTTTCCTCATTTCTCAACAAAGTTGGTAAGAGTATTAACAAGTATCCCCGGGTAGTCATTATTCTCTCTGGAGTCATTCTGGTTTTTTTCGCCTTAGGTATCCCTAAGATTATTACGGAAGCCGATCTAACACGATATCTTGGAGAAAGAAGTGCCGTGGTTAAAGGGATTAGATTTGTGGAGAGTGAATTTGGAGGAAGTAGCCGGATTATGGTAGTGGTAGATACAGGAGAGAAAGATGGAATTAAGAACCCCGAAGTTCTCAGAAAAATGAAGGATATAGAAGACTACTTAGATTCTTTACCCTATGTTAGTAATAGTTCTTCGGTAGCTACTCTTATCTCTGAAATTAATCAGGTTTTAAATGGAGGTGATCCTCAGTATTACGCAATTCCTGAAACAAAGAAAGCAGTAGCTCAAGAGTTACTTTTATTCACTATGCAGGGAGGATCAGAAATTGATTCCTTAGTAAGTTATGATTTTAAAG
>JAGGVN010000114.1 GCA_021158005.1 Candidatus Aerophobota bacterium
AGCGGCGGTAATGGTGGCTGTGCCGGAGTTGGTATCATTATCTATATCCGCTTCAATCTTTGCCGTTTGACCATCTTCTACTTCTAAGATATCCTCCGTATCATCTGTTCCCGAACCATCCCCTTCTTTTAAAGTAAACTTTCCCCAGTAGTATCCATCATTATATTCATCATCGGGAAAGGTTCCATCATCGTAAACAGTAATGGTAATAGAATTACTAGGAGAAGCTTGTTCAGTAACAGTAACACGGTTAGATGACCCTCCTACCATAGTCTCTGCGGAGACCCTCACATAAACTACACTTCCATCGTTGAAATCTGCGGTCTCGGTGAAAGTGCCGCTTTCTACCAATCCAAAAGTCTTAACTTCATCAGTCGCTGCCCATCCCCAGTTACTTAATCCGGAAATTATTCCTGTTATTAATGCGAAAATGAGAAAAATACTCTTCCTTTTTTTCATAGCTTTTCCTTTTTCTCCTATTTTTCTATCATTTTGTGTTTTGTCGGAGATGAACTCCAACGCGGCCCCTTTTTAGGCCACCCTGAGTTGCGACTATGAAATTATGAACCAATCTTTCAGCTATAAAAAATTGGTCTCTTGCTTACTAACTTAGGTAAAGGCAAGGGCCTAAAGGGCATTCCCCGGGTCTTATCCTTTATCCTCTTTACAAGACCTTCCAGTTTCATCTTCTCCTGCCTTCCTGTTTCTCGGCAGCGCACGGTTAATAACCCCGAACTTTTCTCTTTCTCCCCCACCACTAAAAGATAAGGAATCCACTCTATTTCTCCATTACGAATCTTTTTAGCGACTGTCTCTTTGCGGTCATCTACATCCACCCGAATATTGTAAGAAGAAATCTCTTCACAAATCTTAAGAGCAAAATCAAGATAACTATCAGAGACATTAATTATTCTTACCTGGGTAGGGGATAACCAGAGAGGAAACATTGGAGGAATTCCCCTCTCAGCATCAATAGCAATATTTTCCAGGATGGCGCAAAGAGCTCTCTCAATACTCCCAAAACTGGATGCATGGATAATTACCGGCGAGGGGTGCTTTTCTCCCTTCTCATCAATAAATCCAATATTAAATCTTTTTCCATCTTTTATATCCCACTGGACGGTAGAAATCTGAATATTTGATTTATCCTGAGTAATACTTTGATATTCATTCTTTATTACATAATAATGAGTCATCTCAGGCATTAATTTAAAAAAAGCGGGAACACCCATATTCCTGCCAATATTAATTAAATACTCTTTATTTTCCTCAAAAAAGTCTATCGTCCCCTCCCATCCGAGGACCCACCTATCCTTAGCAATGATATTATTCATCAGCTCCCCAAACTTATAACAAAGAGTCTCAAATTCTCTTTTAGCCTCCTCTATACTGGAACAAGCCGCATGCATATCGGTCATTAAAAAATTTCTTACTCTTTTTAAACCACTCACTTCCCCTTCCTGTTCGTTTCGAAAACAGACTGCCTCCTCATATACCTTTAAAGGAGACTGCTTATAGGTAAAGCGAACATTTTGCATAAAAGGAAAACCTAAGGGGTCAGAAGCGTATCTTAAATAACCTATTCCTCTCCCTCCATCTACCTTATAATCCCGCTCATGAAACTCACCCATAAGTTCTCCTACAATATTATTATCTCCTCGAATTAAGAGAGGATTCTTCATCTCAAAAGCTCCCCATTCATGGGCAAGACGAGCTGCATAATCCAGGATTAATTTTTGAATTAATAGTCCCTTGGGATACCATTTATAATGCCCCTTCTCAGAAACATCGCAATAGTCTACCAGCTCATGCTGGCGCATATAAATAATATGGCGGGGAATTTCTGTAGTTTGAACGCCTTCTCCTAATTCATTAGAAACAAATTGTCTGAGTAATCTGTACAGAGGTTCCTTTTCTTTAAAAAGGGGGCAATCTTTAAAATTTGAAGGGGTTATCTCAAAAATATCTCCTTGAAGATTTACCAAAAGGAAACGAGTAAATTTTGCTTTTGCCCCCTTTTTCTCTTTTGCTCTCTCCCCAGGATGATACTCACCACTCCATTCAGAAAGAGGATGTCCTTTGCAGCTAATTTCAAAAGACTTATACCACCCAAAAGGAGAGCGAATAACTTTTAATTCCTTAGAGAGTTCTCTTTCCATGCTTTCAAGAATCTTAAGAGCGGTGTATGAGGAACCGGGATTTTGGGTTAAATGAACATAAGGGTAAATTATTACTGTTTTAGTCTTAAGCTCCCTTGAGCGTTTCAGAGTATCTTGAACTATTTGTCTCACTACCGATTGAGGATTATCCTCATCATCTTTTTCTATAGCCACAAAGATAACCATACATTCTTCATTTATTTCATAAGTCCTTTGAACTTTCTCCTCAGCAGCCTGAGTAGCCTTTTCCGTAGCTTTAAATTTAAAAAAATTAGTATGAATTCCCAGACTTCTCATAAAAACTCTCCTTTATTTTCCTCTTTCATCCCACCGATAAGTGCGAAACTTTCTCTTTGAGTAAGTTCCCAGTTTGCTAGACCTCGCTCAGCTTGCTTTAAGGACTCAGGAACCTGATAATCCTTTAATTTTTCCCGCTTATCCAGAGGACTTTCCACTACCTGACTCTCTAATCCCTCAATACTACTTACCCAAACGCATCCCCAGGCATCAGTGAATCTTTCATTGGCTTTATATGCGGGGCCAAATTCTAAGTTTTCATAATTTCTTTCCCCTTTTAAAATCAGGAAAAA
>JAGGVN010000147.1 GCA_021158005.1 Candidatus Aerophobota bacterium
GATGTCTTCTCCTCAAATATCATTATCTTGCATAATGAGAAGCAACCTTCTTAATCGCCTTAGCGAAAAGATGAATATGCTCTTCTTCTAAGGTGGGATAAACATGGACAATGAAGGTGCGCTCCTCCAGCCAGGCACAATTGGGACAATAAACTTTTGTATACTCTACTGAAGAGGCACGGGTATATTCTTTACTCTCAAAAGGAAATTTAAATCTACCAAATCCGTTGTGTTCAGTATAAGCTTTCTCTTTGTAACTTTGAGGCCAGAATTCTCTCCAGGCGGGGACTCCCTCCGCTATTACAGCCTCTAAGAAAGTCTTTTTATCGCAGGTAAGTTTGTCAAGATTAAGGACAATGGGAAAGACATAAAAGCCATTTACTTTTTCTTTGTTATGAACGGGAAGATATTTAATCTGGGGACATTCAGAAAGCTCTTCAATTAGGATTTCTCCATTGCGTCGGCGCCGGGGTAAATTCCAGTTATCAATCTTCTCCAGCTCCTTTAAACCTATAGCTGACTGCATCTCCGTCATACGATAGTTAAATCCTACTCTCCGATGAATGTAAGGTAAGGCTCCTTCCATTTCTAAAAGGCTCATTCTCTTTTTAACATCATACCCGTGGTCACGGAAAGAACGAGCTTCCCAGGCAATATCTTCATCATTGGTTACTACCATTCCTCCTTCACCTCCAGTAGTGAAGGTCTTATTCTGGCAAAAACTAAAAGCACCTACATCTCCAATGGAACCGACTTTTTTCCCTTTATAAAGAGCACCATGTGCTTCAGCAGCGTCTTCAATCACCCGAAGATTATATTTCTTAGCAATAGAGATAATCTCATCCATTTCTGAGATATTACCATAAAGGTGGACTGGAATAATTGCCCGGGTGCGTTCAGTTATCTTCTTTTCAATCTGGGAAGGATCAATACAATGGTCTTCTCGGCAAACATCTACAAAAACAGGGATAGCACCTGCTTGCACAACACAAAAAGAAGTAGCAATAAAAGTATAGGGAGTAGTAATTACTTCATCCCCGGGACCAATATTTAAAGCACCGAGAGCTGTATGAAGAGCACTGGTTCCGCTGCTTGTACTAATTCCGTATTTTGTTCCGCACCAGTTTGCAAACTTTTTTTCAAACTCCATTCCCAGAGGTCCTGTCCAGTAATTAACCTTACCGGTCTTTAAAGGTTCCATAGCTGCATTAATTACCTCTTTGGAGAACCAGGGCCAGGAAGGTAATTTTTCCTGAATAGTTGGTTTTCCTCCTTCAATAGCTAACTTCTCATTCATTATCAACCTCCTATTTTTGAAGTAATTTGCGACAATGTAGCGTTGGAGTTTATTCCCAACAAGGTGTAGTCTGGAATTGCGACTACTACTAACCTCCTAACTCTTTTAACAGATTTATAGCTGTTTCCCTGATTAAATCCCCAGCTTCAGGGATTAATCTACTGGAGCGAGATAATCTCTCCTCATAACCTGTATTTTGTCTGAAAGCTTCTCGGGTAGGAATGTATCCCAATCCACTATTACAAAGCTCTATAACCAGTGTAGGTTTAAACTTTGAATTTTCTTTAATCTTTAATCCAAACTCCACAAAAACTTCCCCCGGTAAACAAACGAGGGCGGAGTTACCTATTCTTATTACTGCTATCTCAACCTTTTCTGTCCTCTTTTTCTCTTTACTTAAATAAATTAACTCCCTTGCCCAGGCTACCTCATTTCCAAATAAATTAGGGCGAGTCCTTAACTTTCTCTTTTCTTTTTCGGTTAACCCCTCTATTCCGGACCGGACCAACCTTTGAGCAAATTTCAAATCTTCTGAAGAAGGAATACGCACAGGAATAGTGAGTCTTTCAGAAGCTATTTTTAAAATGGGCTCTTTGCGAGTTTCTATTTTTTCTAAGACTTTTATTACTTCTCCGGCAAGGATAGTTCCCATCCATCTGGTATGATTAAAGTGTCCTCTTTTAAGATTTCCTCCTATAAAATCACAATGGTTAATATTTCCACAGGGTCCAGTAAAAAAAACAGTAATTACCCCTTTATCTTTTATTTTCTCAAGTATCTTAGAAATTACCCCGGGATAATCAGCAGAGATTAAGTTATTAGAAGAAGCTCCGGGATGCTCAGCGGAGATTAAATCACTCCCCACAGTATCTAAATGGCAGGCAAAATTCACCAGAACTCCTCTTAATTTACCTTTATCATTTTCAATCTTTATTATTCCTACTTCAGGGTCTATTGGTCCTGCAGGCTTAATAATATCCTGATTTTTATATCCCGGGTTAGTGCGCACTGTCCCATCTTTCATTAGATAACGGCGATTAAAAGAGATACTCTCCTCCTTTCCTGAGCCAAAGCCTATTTTTGCTTCCTTTAAGTCATTTCTTGCTTCAATTGCTGAAGCGAGAATTAATTTAGGTAAAATTTTTAAGTAGCTCTCATCCCTGCTAACTCCAAAGACGCTTACTGTCGCCGGACCGGTATGAGTATGGGTAGTATGAATTACTATATTCTCTCTGGATATATTCATTTCTTTATTTATCTGGTCCTTAATCTCTAAAATAGTCTCTTGCTCAAGACCGATAAGGTCACAGGAAATGATTAACACTTCTTTTTCTCCATTATTAAAAATAATGCTCTTAGCATATAATTCATCATGGATACCTATAGCCTTTCGATCCTCAAAATATCCAGGGATAGACGTCCCTATGGGAGGAGTAATATTTACTTTCCCCAATCCTACTTTTAAATAAGATGCCATCTTTCCCTTTCCTTTTTAAGATACCTAAAGGAACTTTCATCCTTTATAAAGCCACTTATAATCAAATAAAGTTATCTGGAGAAGATTTAGTCCCCCTATCTTAGAGTTCCCGGCACAATAAGCTAAAATAACTTTTTCTTTTAAAAAAGTTATAGCTGTATAGCAATACCAACCATCAGGCTCATTTTCTAAAAGTTTATGATTTTGCCAGGTATTCCCTTCATCTTTAGAAATAGCGGCAACCAAAGGTGTCCTTTTTCCTGAGCGATAAGGAAACCGTCCTGAGTGGTCATTGTAGATTAATAAAAGATCGTCTGTCTGTGGTATTCTTTTAATGCTGGCTGGAGAGCAGGGAGAAATAATTTCCGAAGGAAAA
The DNA here is from genome assembly GCA_021158005.1 of Candidatus Aerophobota bacterium. Lineage (GTDB taxonomy): Bacteria > Aerophobota > Aerophobia > Aerophobales > JAGGVN01 > JAGGVN01. Next base: position 3,151 of record JAGGVN010000147.1, read on the forward strand.
GCTTTAGACCAGGTATTCCCTTCATCTTTAGAATAAGATATATACTGAGAGCCAAGGTCAGTCCTGGCCCACATCATTAAAGAACCATTCTTTAATTCTATTACCCCTGGTTCCTGAAGGCCAGATTTACTCTTTCCTGGTGCTTCCAGGATAGTTTTGCTTCTTTCCCAGGTTTTCCCATTATCATCGGAGTAAAAACACATAGCTACTCCTCGCGGGGACCAGGTATTAAAAGTTCCGTCTTCACAGGTATGATAAGCGGCGGGCACAATTATTCTTCCCGAAGATAATTGCACTAAGCGGTCATTATTTACCACAAAATAACCTTTTTCGCTAATAGCGCAAATTCTTTCTCCCCAACTCTCACCTTCATTGTTAGATTTGCGCAGATAAAAACGACAATCTTTCCAGGAGTTCTTTACCATATAACCAAGGCTAATCTCCCCACTTGCTAATCTTAAGAGGGAAACACTCATTACATTTTCTTTACCTTCATTTTTAATTAAGAGCGTATCCTTTTTGCTCCATGTTTCTCCTCCATCCTGAGAAAAACGGGCGGCAATATAAGCAGGAGAATTATCCCTCGCTCCTCCATAAAAATGAGTGTAAGCTAAGAGAAGACTCCCATCCTTTAGTTTTAAAATAGAACCTTCGGAATTTCTTGGGTTATTCTTAGCGGGGGGTAAAAGTCTTATTTTTTTCAATTTTCTTCCCTCTTTTTCTTACTTTTAATTTACATTTCCCCAGATACTCATCTATATATTCATATTCATAAATAAATCCATATTTTTCAATTACCCTCCTATAAAGGAAATCACAATGTTTACAATAGTCAGGATAGCGCTTAATATGAAGATTTCTCCTTAAAATTCCTACTGAGGGGCACTCAAACATCTCAATAGTAAATTCATCTTTATCTGCTTCCATTTTATATTTAGCTCCCTCTTCAGTTAAAGTATGCGTCCAGTATTCTCTCATCCCCTGAATACCTTTCCTTCTTACTAAATCATCTAAGTTCCATAAAAAATTGTCGGAGATTCCTTTCCAAAAATCTATTACTGCTTCTTTTCCATAACGCTCTTCTAAAAATTTAAACAGCTCATTATAAGCTAAAATAAATTCAGTGCAGGAAATCATTTTCTTTCTCCTTTCCAGAATTTTTGGACACAGGAACCTTTATTTTGATCGTATTTTACTGAACACTCATAACCAGCAGAATGACAAATCTCTTCATTCAAGATACGACAATGCTCACAATATTTATCAGCTATTTGATAATTATGCTCTCGCATATGAAAAATAGCGGGACACTTTTTTACTTTAAGGAAAAGCACATCATTTTCTCCATAGCTAATCTCAAAATCTGCTCCTTCAATAGTAAAAATATAACCCCAGTGCTCTTCTAATGCTGGCAGACCCCTTATTTTTAATTCCTCTATTAAAGGGCGATAAACATTACCGGCTACCCGCTTTAAATAAAGAGTCATCTCCTTTTCTCCATATTTCTCATAAAGATATTGCAAACCATAACTCATCGCTCCATGAAAATCTTTATGGACCTGAGGCATTTTTTTCTCCTTCTTATTTTTGGGTATATCCTCCATCTAAGACTATATTTGCACCGCTGATATAATTAGAGGCGTCGGAAGCTAAAAATACCACTACTCCCTTAATATCATCATGATTAGCCATTCTTCCTAAGAAAGTCCGCTCTTCATAACGTTTTACAAAAAGCTCTGGTTGATTGTTAAATAAACCCCCCGGAGAAATAGTATTAACCCTGATATTATACCTCCCAAAGCGAGAAGCAAAATAACGAGTTAAGTTAATCATTCCTGCTTTATGGAAAAAATAATCGGGAGGAGCATCCATTCCGGTTCCCTCATAAAGAGTAAAGTCAGGCCCTACCATTCCCTGAATAGAGGAAATATTAATAATACTCCCTTTCTTTTGAGGAATCATCTTCTTAATAAATAAACGGGTGATGTCAAATAGACCCGTTGCATTTACTTCCATAGACTTTTTCCATTTTTCCAGATCATCCTCAAAACTTTTCATAGGACGAAGAACAGAATTATTTATTAGAATATCTACCCGATTAAAATCTTTCCAGACTTTTTCAGTAAAAGAAGTTATAGATTCGTGCAAGGAAAGATCGAGTCGATAAGCATAAGCCTTATATCCCTGTTTTTGGAGTTTAAAGGCAGTCTTCTTACAATTATCTAAATTTCTGGAGGCAATAATTACTTTAGCTCCTGCCTCACAGAGTCCCTCTGCAATACAACGGCCATAGAGACCGCTTCCTCCGGTAACTACAGCCACACGGCCTTTAATATCAAAAAGTTTTTTTACTTCCACACTATTCCTCCTCAATCTCTTTAATAAGCACTTCCCTTCCACCTTCCTGCAGGGAAATAGCTCCGGCAATAATTACCTTAGAGAATTCCAATGTTTCCTCATAAGGAATGGGAGACTTACCCGTTTTAATGAGTTTAACGAATTCAAGTAAAGTAGTTTTAAAAGCATAAAAAGCATCTTCGGGAATGACCGTCATTGTTTTCTTTGTGCCCACAATAGTAACCTGAATAGGAACTTTAGCATAATGATAAACATTGAGGATTGCTTTGCGCTCGTCAGGATATTTTAAGATTACTGTCTCTTTACCGGGAATTCCAATATTCTGAACAGAGTAAATTCCTCTACCAGAGATAACAGCAGCCGCCTCTAAGGCATGAATTCCGTATTTTGCCCAGCTTTTTGGTGTATAAGCAACTGTAAGGAGGATTTCGCCAAATTTATCAATATTCTTCTTTACTTCATTTAATTCTTTTGAGTACCTCATACTGGAACAAGACATAAATGGTTTCCCCTCGCGATAATATTTAGCAAACTCTTTAAGATGTTTGGGATTATCGGTTAAAGGTTTATCAATAAAAAGAGGAATTCCTCTTTCAAGAAAGGGTCGCGCCATTTCTAAATGTTTTTCTCCCACATCCATCCCAATGATAGCGGCATCTACCTTACCAATTACATCCTCCATCCGCTCCACCACATTTTCAATTTTACTGGTAGCGGCAATACGATAAGCTTCCTCTTTATCTTCTGCCCAGATGTGAGTAACTCGCGCATCTTGAATTTGAAGAGTAGTTTTATCCTGTTTACCCAGATATTCGGGGATTACCGGAAAAGGGCATTTAGCCATTAACTTCTCATCGTAACCATTGAAAATAGCACTCCAGGAATAAGGATGTCCATTTCCTTCACTTCTTCCGAGCATGGCAATTTTAATCATAGAAACTTCCTCCCTTATCAACTTATCCAAAGAAATTACTGAAATTCCTATATCCCAATGGTAGCAATAATTTCAAAAATACTTTAAGAGACGATAAAATTAAACATCTACTCAAATTATATACTGGAATTTGCCTTCTTTCCCTGATTTAAAGGCAGCAAGACATACCTTTAGAGTTTGTTCAGCTTCTTCAATAGTAGTAGCAATCCTACATTTTTTCTCCATAGCATCAAGGAAATTATTTGCTTGAGTAATATATCCTTCATCTCGCTCTTCAAAATAGTCTTCTTTCTCCCATATATTTTCATCGCTATCGCAAAAATAAATTTTTGCTCCTTTGTTAAGATGCCATTGCCATCTTAAATTTCCTTTTGTTCCTACAAATTCCAGCGTATTAACATAAGGCTTTTGGAACTGGTTAATAGTGTAACTTGCAATCTCTCCTTTTTTAAAACGAGAGATAACTGCAGCAGAATCTTCACACTCTACTCCCTCAAATTCGAGCTGGTCATAGATTGCACAAACCTCTTTTTCCTTTCCCAGGAACATTTCTACTAAATTAATATGATGACTTAAAGTATCTAAAATGCAGCCTCCACCCATAGACCTTTTAGCATAGTAAATATCTCGGTAATCAGGTCTATATTTACGATAATCGCTACCACAGAAAGAGTTCACCATTTTAACTGTTCCAATTTCACCACTGTCAACTCTTTGTTTAAGTCGGACAATACTTTTGTAATTTCGATAAACATAAGCTACTCCTGCTACTATTCCTTTATTCTTTATGGTAGCTTTTAATTCTTTGACTCCCTTTAAGTCTAAAGAAAGGGGCTTTTCTAAAAGAAAATGAACACCTTCTTCAGCACACTTTTGAGCCATAGGAATATGTAAATTTGGGGGTGTGCAGATAACTACTCCGTTAAAATCTCTTAAATTTATTGTCGCAAAATCTTTAAACGCATCCTTGATGGGATATTTCTGCTTAATTTCTTTAACTCTTTCACTACGGGGCTCACATACATAGATCTGGCATCTTTTAGTTTTAAGAAAACACCTTATATGCCTTATCCCAATTCCTCCGGCACCGACAATTAAAATATTTTTCTTCAAGTTAATCTCCTGAATCCTTTATGAGCTACAGGACCTTTAAGTAAATAAGAGACTCTGTTTTCATTAATAGCCTCCTTTATTATTCCAAAGACCTCATCTACATTATCCAAATAAGTTCTTACGTGTTCTTCCTGGTGACTATATGATACATAAACTTGTTTTGAAGCTAAAAATCCTCTATCAAGCATTTCCTGAGTAAACAGAGTATGAAGAGCTTGATTTTCTTCTCCATAATCAAATAAAAAAGTAGCCAGGGGAGGTATCCCTAAGACTTTTATCTTTAAGTTATGCTTTTTAGCTAAATCTTTCCATCCCCTCTTTATTAGGTTCCCCATTTTAATTAAATGAGGGGGGACATTATTTTTTAACATCTTCTTTATAGTAGCTATAGCGGCAACAAAACCAATTCTTTCTGTCCAGAAAGTACTACTAATAAAACTCTCCTGAGCTACATCCATAATCTCCTTCTTCCCAACAATTGCCGCTATAGGAAAACCATTGCCCATTGCTTTACCATAAACTACTATATCTGGTTCGACATTATATAATTTATAAACCCCTCCGACATTCATCCTGAATCCAGAAGTTATCTCATCAAATATTAAAACTGCTCCTATTTTGCGAGCAATATCTCCTACTTTATTTAAAAAATCATTTTCAGGGTTATGGTGTCTTATTGGTTCTAAAACAATTACTCCAATATCGTTATTTTGGATTATATTCTCGAGCTCATCAATCTTATTATAAGTAAAAGGTATTGCTGTACCCTTTAGGCATCGAGGAACACCTAAGGGCTTAAGTCCGGGGAGAAGATGCCCATCAAGGCTTTTATCACTGGCTAAATTAGCCGCTAAATACCAGTCATGCCAGCCATGATAACCACAAAAAGCAACCTTATCCTTTCTTTTAAAAGCACGAGCAATTCTTACCGCTATAGCCATTGCCTCTCCTCCGGTTCTTGCATATCGAACCATCCCTGCCCAGGGATGTAAACTTAATAATAATTCTGTGAGTTCTACCTCTTCAAAAGAATTTAAGGTGCCCATATTTCCTTCATCTATTGCTTCTTTAACTTTCTCATTTACATCATCATCTGCATATCCAAGGATACAGGTTCCCACTCCCATAATAGACATATCAATAAATTGATTATCATCTAAATCCTGGACTTGGACTCCTTTTGCTTTTTTATAATAGGAAGGCCATCTTTCAGGAAGAAACATCTCCGCACGCTTAGATAATAACCCGTTTCCTCCAGGGATAATCTTTTTTGCCTTATCCCAGAACTTGGGTCCTTTTTTAATCTTCATAATTTATTCTCTCCTCTCTCTATAGTAATCCCATCTTATCAAAAATAGCCCGCAATTCATTCATTTCTTTATCATTGAGCGAAGGTTGAGGTGGACGCATCCAACGTGGGCCCCGTCCAAATATCTCCATTGTTGCCTGGCGCACAGGATGAAATCCTTTGGGATGATTAATAGCATACTCAAAGAAAGGATTATCATAAATATCAACAATATGAGCAGCAGTAAAAAGGTCCCTGCGCTCTATTGCACTCCAGAACTCACAGGTTACCTTTGGTGCGAGAAGTCCATAGGTAGTAAGGTATCCAGTCATTCCCCAGAGTAGTCCGTAGAGGAAACGCCATTTTTGCCCGCCATTAAAGATAGAAATCTTTTTCCCCACTGCCCAGAGCGCATCATGACACCAGGGGTCACCGGCATCCTCCTTCAGAGCTACTATATTGGGAATCTCTACTAAACGTTTTAAAAGTCTCATTGAAAACACTCCGTTAAGTACAATACCGCAGTTTACAGATCTGGCAACTGCCTGGTAAGTTTCGAAAACAATATCTTCAAATTCAGGAGCATTTCCAAGTGAGGGTTCTGGTCGTAAGACCATCACCCCATCTGCTCCCAGTTCTTCCACATAACGAGCAAAGTCAATAATTTGATCCCGCCACCAATAGTAATGAGTGCCCACTATTACCGTGGCTCGGCCATTGGCCTGCTCGATGACTGCCTTTGCCAGGGCCCGGATTTCCGACTCACTCTGTAAACTATAATTTGAATCTCCCATAGTTAATAATAAGACCTTCAAACCATTAGTAATTACAAACTCTACTGTTTTCCTTACACTTTCTAAATCCTGTTTGCCTTCTCGAGTAAAAAAAGTAGGTAAGGGAACAATGGGA
>JAGGVN010000058.1 GCA_021158005.1 Candidatus Aerophobota bacterium
CTATTAAAGGAAAATAATTAAATGGATAAAGAAAACACAAGGAGAAAGAAGGAGACAAGATAAATGAATAGAAAGAATATAGAGTTAGATGATTGCTATGTAAGGATAAAAGAAGGGATAATTGTTATTGGTAATAGTAAAATTGAAAGAAGTTGGAAATATGAGAAAGGGTCTCTTTATACCTTTAGCTTCAGAAATAAAGTTAGTGGCAAAGAATGGGTAACTCCGGGAACTTATGGAGATGAAGTAAAGATAGTTCACAGCGAAGGATATTTTAGTCTATCTAATTCTATTTATTTTGATAATGTAGATGTCCAGGTAGAAATTGATAAAAATCCTCTACATACTGCTAACATTCATACAATTATTACCCTAAAGAGTACCCAAAACTCTCTTTCTAACCTTGAAAATTATTTTATTATTAAGAAACATATTATTATCTATCCTGATACCCCAGCTTTAAGAATATACTTAGAAATATACAGCAAGATTCCTTTAGGTAATCTTTCATATAGTATGGTAGATAGTATAGGAGTAAAAGGTAAGGATGCCTATGTCACTGCCGTAGAACTTCACGATTTTACCGACGCCACAAATAACCTGGTAAGTAAAACAGAAGAAAAATATAAATCAAGTGAAATCTTACGATTGAAAGGTAATCTACTTTTCTTTGAAGAAGAATCTGGTGAAGGTTTATTTATATGGAAGGAAAGTCCGGTCAGTTCCTCAAGGTTAAATTCAACCCTTTGGGATTTCAAAGTTGGTCCAGAGCAGATAGGAATAGTGGGAATAGGTTTCGAAAAAATTAACCAACAAGTTTATCGAAGAACCTACGGGTTAGGAATAGGTTTTTATAATAATAAAAGGGAAAAAGATTATGGCATAGCAGCCTTAAAAGACTATCAAAAGGCGAGATACAATATTAAACCTGAAAAAGGTTATGAGGTTACCTGTAATGGTTGGGGTGATCAGCCTTATGCTAATGTTATTAATGAAGCTAAGATATTAGAAGAATTAAAATTAGCAAAAAAGTTAGGGGTAACTCAACTTACTATAGATGCTGGTTGGTCTACTAGTGATTCTGAGGAGATTGATAAAAATAAATTTCCCAATGAATTTTATTCACTCAAAGAAAAATGCTCTGAGTATGGCACAATTTTAGGACTATGGATAATGCCAATGATGGTAAGGGAAAAATCTTTAACTTTACAGAAACATCCAGAATGGATAGCACGAACTAATAACAATACTCCTTGCGAGATAATGAATGATAAGCAGGGAATAGTTTATGGAATGGATTTATGCCATCCTGGGTTTTTTAATCATATGAAGAATTTTATTCTCGGAATGTATAAGAAATATTCAATAAAGCTATTTAAGTTAGATGCCTATCAATTAAATCAATATGATACTAAATACGGCGATGTCTATGAGCATTACCGAGCTTTTGAAAGACTTTTAGAAGAGATTCACAATTTAGAGCCTGAAATAAGATTTAGTATGGACGCTACCAGAGCCAATAGACCTATTTATCATTTCGCTCTGGATTACGGTAGTATATTCTTGGAGAATAGATACAAATACAAAAAAGAAAATAATCCAACAAAGTATAAACCTTATAAAACATTAAATAACCTCTGGCAGTTATCTTCTTATATTCCTCCTCAAAAGCTGGAGATAGAATTTTGTGCTGACGAAGACTCCTATTCTATCTCTTATTTATTTTCCATAGCTATGTTTGCTATTCCACTTTTCTGGGGATTCCTTCAAAATATATCCGAAAAATCCCAAAAGGAACTAATTCCTTTGATAAAAATTTATAAAGAACATAGAGATGATATTCATCAAGGTCATATTTTCCCAATAGGAGATCAACCTACTGGAAAGTCATGGACTGGTTTCCAATCCCACAATTTCCAAACAAATAGTGGTTATATAATAATTTATCGGGAGAACAACTGCTTCGAAGAGCATGTTTTTTATCCCAAGTTTATGGGAGGCAAGAAGGTTAAATTTGTTAGTATAAGTGATTGTTCAAATGATTTAATTAAGCCAGCTCACAGGAGTAGTATCTCATTTAAGCTTTCAGAGAAAAATAGTTTTCGATTATATAAATACAATTTCCTTTAAAAAAGGAAATAAAGGAGGTAATACCTAATGAAACCCGCTACTTGGACAGGTATAGGTAGATTTAAACCAGAACGACCTGTTGACTCAGAGGGAGTGCTGAAACGCCTGGCAAGGACTGGTTGGAGATATGTTGAACTTTCTATGGAAGACCTGGAAGATATTGACAAACGGGATAATCCAGAACGAGAGTTTAAGGCATTAAAACGACTCTGTACAGAACTTGGTATCTCTATCCCTCAAATGCATGGACCTGTGCCCGATATGGCTAAGTTCAGTCCTGTTGTATCTAATCAGGATGAATATATAAAAGTAATAAAAAGATCTCTTCGTTGGGCAAGTATCCTGGGTGTAAAATGGGTAGTTCTTCACCCTGGGGGTGCATATTGGTCTGATGATGAAAGAATGAAGGAAAAATTAAAAGAAGGTAATCTGAAATTCTTTAGCCAGATTTTAAAATACGCCGAGAGTTTCAAAGTAGGCATCGCTATAGAGAATCTAACTTTGTATAGAAAAACTAAAGATTATAAATGTTTTGGGGCAACACCATCAGAACTCCTCTGGCTGGTGAGCAACTTGGATTCAAAGTGGGTAGGAATATGTTGGGATACAGGTCATGCTAATGGAGAGGATCTTGATCAATATCAAGCTCTAAAGATAATAGGTAAACATCTTGTAGCTACCCATATTAATGACAATGATTCCTTCTCGGATCAGCATCGGTTGCCCTTTGAGGGAACAATTAACTGGGAGGGAGTAATGCAAGCTCTTCGAGATATTGGTTATAGTGGACTATTTAACTTAGAAGTTGGTGGAACTACATATTGCTTGCGCAATAACAGGATGCCTGTAGAGATGAAGGAAGATAAACTGCGTTATATATTAAAATTAACAGAATATCTCATTAAGAAGGAGCCTTTGAGCTGGAAATAAACAGAAATTAGAAAGGAGAGACAAATCTATTGGTTTTTTTAACTCGGCTTTTAGTATGGGGCTGTGCCATGTCAGGTATGATATCTCTGGGGTATTTACACTGAATTGGCATCTAAAACATGCTCGGTTTTCCAATTTCAACAATAATCCTGTTGCCTTCTGTAGCCAGAGAATCTCCTAAGGAGACTACTGTGCTATTTTGGCGGAAGAGATTTAATTAAAGGAATTGAACCGGGAAGCTCTGGAGAAAGAGTCATTATTTTTATAAACTTTACTTTTGTTCCTAATAGCAATAAAACAACCTCCAATTAAGATTGTGGCAAAAAGTATTTGTTCTACATTTAAACTTTCCTTAAGGAGCAAATAAGCAAATATCCCTGTAAACACAGGGGTAGATAAACTAATAAGATTTACTTTAGATATCCCGAACATCTTAATGCACACATAGCCTAATCCCATTCCAATCATTAGACCATAGACACCTGAACCCAATAAAATGAAATTAGTAAAAGAGGAAACCTGCACAATTTTTACCAAATTACCATTAAACAAAGCTCCTATAAAGAAAAACACAGACATAAACATTGTGACCAAACTACTAAGACAAACTGGATGAGAATTAATAATTAACCTTTTCGTTAATAAGTTAACTACACCTACCAGAGCAACAGCTACAATTAAATAATAAATACCTGATGAATATTTTGGTATATCTATTCCTTTACTTATGTTCAGGCCTATTACACCAAGTATTGAAAACATTAAACCCATTATAAAATTTCTACCTTTAATGATTTTTCTCTCATCAGCGAAAACCAAACCCACTAAAACTATTCCGATTAGTAAGCCTAAAACATTAATTAATGGACCCATTACTGCAGAAGTATAAGAGAGCCCCTTTATGTAAAAAAATTGTGAAGTAGCAAGTATTCCAGCTAAAATTATTATTTCACCTAATTGGCGAAAATTATTAATCAATTTTTTAAAATCACTTTTAAAGAAAAAACGAGAAACTATCAATAATGATAAAGAACCAACAAAGAAACGATAAAAATTTAAGGTAAAGCTATCAAAATAAAAAGTTAAATATCTACAAAAAATATCTACAAAAGATACTGCGACAACATAAAAAAGCAGTAATGATGCTAAAAATTTACGCATAATTTATTTTCCTTCTCCCCCAGGTTATTCCACTTCTTTGGATTGCAACCTTTTAAATGTTTCATATTTTATCATAATTCTCTAATACTGGCAATAAACCGCATCAAATCATCTAAAATGTAACCGAAGAGGTATTGTCCCTGTCATTTAAAAACTGACCAAAATATAATATAATTCTCCCTGATGAAATTAAAATATCAAGTCCTCTTTCTCGCTGTATATCCGCTTCAAATTATTCTACGCGGCTTTATCGCTACGGGAAAGATATAATTCATCTTGAGGGGGCAATGCTTCACATTTTCCCCTCAACGTCTGCGCTGCTCCTAAAAACAGGCAGAGCAACTTGGAAGCTTTCGCTTCCTTCAAACATAAATCTTTCTTTTTCCTTCGCTAAGAATCGTTAAGGTAGTGTATATAATGCTCCTTCGGGAAAAGTCCCTCAATACTGCATAAACCTTCTAAAATCTAATACTTTCTTATACGATCAGGGAGGAAAGGGAATGAACATGGATGCAAGAAACCAATACTTCAAGGTTTTACAAGAAAGATATTTTATAGTAAAGACAAAAAAGATAAATCTTCCATTTTGAATAAAAATTGCGGGAATACTCATCAGAACAGAAAATATGCCATTGGGAAGATAAGCTCATTCCTTTTCCCTTTAGCACCTAAGAAGAGAGAATATCTATATGATGGTTATGCCTTGGTAAAGGTCTGGAAGATATTTGACTCTCCCTGCGGACAAGGACTGGAGCGAATGCTTAAAAAAACAGGTAGATAATTTAAGAGAGCGGCGAGAACTCTTGATCCCCATGAGATAGCGAGGAAGCTAAAGAAAATAGCTCCTATTACTATTGATCAAAAACTTATAAGAACTTCTTTGCGGGTTGTGATGAAGTTAAAGGAAAAGATAAGAATTAAGGGAAAGATCGATGAGAAGATTCATCAACTCTTTTAGGCCTATGAGGAGAAAAATGGGAGAGGGCGGAAAGTAAAATATAGAAGAGTTTTTCTCTTCATCGATGATCTAAGGGATAAAGGTTAAAAAACTGGAGTAAGGTAAAGAGGATAAATAGGTTTATTACTCAACCGACAAGCCAGCAGGGAATGAAATAAACCCAAACATCGCCATATTTTTCGCTGGCAATAAAGTCCTTTGTAATCACAAATGCATAAGGAGGCTTATATCTTTGGAGAAAACTTCTCATACTTCTGGAAATAATTGGATTTCGAAAACTGCGGTACTTTACTTCCACAGGTATGAGAAAATTTGACTTCACCACAAAATCCACCTCAGCTTTTGAAAGTGACCTCCAGAAAAAAATATTAGTCAGAGGAGATTTGTTTTTAAAAAATTGAGAGAGCACTACATTTTCAACAATTTCTCCTCTATCAGCTCGAGAATTTAATCGGGTAAAATCCCCCAGCACAGAGTTTCGTAAACCTGTATCCTGCATATAAATTTTAGGCATCTTTGTTATTTCTTTACGTTTATTGGTGAAATAAGGCAACAGTAATGTTATAATAAAAGTGTTCTCCAACAAAAATAGATATTTTTCAATGGTTTGTTTACTGATGCCCAGGGTTGAAGATAATTCTGCTATATTAATAAGTTTGCCACATTGTGCCGCACTTAATTGTATTAACCTGTTAAAACCGGTTATATTTTCAATACGCGCTAGATCTTTAATATCCTTGCGAATATAAGAATTGACTATTTCCAGAAGTAACTCAACTTTATCATTTTTATCAGGATTTAAAACAACCGCTGGATATCCTCCGTATAGAGCAAACTCTTCATACATAAGACTAAATTCATCAGCATGAAATCGTAACTGGTCTGGATTAGTTGCTTGCATCGTTTTGGCATCAGCAAAAATATGAGTGGGAAGCAATTCTGCTAATTTATACTGGTTTCGGAAAATAAGGAACTCTTTGAAACTGAGAGTATGTATTTGAAAAACTCTCTTGCGGCCCGCAAGAGAATCTTTAAATTTTTGGCGAATAGATAGCGTTGATGAACCCGAAGCTATAACTTTGAATTGGGGATAGTGGTCATGGATAAATTTTAAGAAATTTGAGGGGTTATCTGCATACTGTATCTCATCAAGAAATAAATATTGTCTCGTATTTGAAATTTGGTATTCGGAACGCAAAAAATGAATAAACGATGTCGGCCCCTTATTGACTAAATCCAGGATGCGGAAATCTTCTAAGTCAAAAAAATGGATACTTTGGGGATTTACTCGCTCTCTAAGTCTATTTATAATGAGGTGCATAGCTGAAGTTTTGCCTGTTTGCCTTGCTCCGATAAGCAAAAGAATTTCGGATGAGTCCATCTTCTCCATAATTCGGGGAATAATCTCCCTGTCTATAAGTTTGGCCATTTTCTTACCCTAAGTTAGAAATTATTAAACAATTCTTTACTTTTTTCGGGGTAATTATAAAATAACTTTTATAAATTGTCAAGGATATCTCGGGACTTTTTCCCTCTGTCACTGTATAAACTTTCTGAAAAAAATTTTTAAATGCGACGGGGAAGGATATCCCGGGGTTGATAAGGTGGAAGATGCCTTGGCTCTTGCACCAAAAACTTCAGCAAGAGAAAACCTGAGGAGAGAATGAGAGCAGTGAGGAGAAAGACAAGGGGGAAGGAAAACCTGTCGGCGATTGCTCCTCCTAACAAAGGGGATAACCCAATAAAGGGTGCCTTAAAGGTATTGGTTAGGGCGATATAAGTTGGCCTCATCCGGGGAGTAGAGAATTCCAGCACGATGTTTTGACCTGATATCATACCGGCGCTGAAGCTACAACCTGTAAGAATAAATACTATGTAAAACAAATAGAGGGAAGAAGAAAAAATGGCAATAAGAGAAGCGAGAATTGTTGATAAAATTGATATTTCTACTATTAATTTATATCCCCTGCGATCGCCCAGATAACCCCATAAAAGCGAGCTTATAGTTTGTGCTCCAAGTATTAAAGCAGTGAATACCCCTATCTGGCTATCGGGAAGGGCTAATCTGTTAAGGGCATATACGGCAAAGAAGGCGGTAGCCATTCCTCCGAAGCTCAAAAGAATATTTACGAGGAGAAAAGAGGAAAAATTCTTATCTCCTTTAAGAAGATGAGGAATTTTACTGAAGTATTCCTTGAGACTCGTAAGATTATCTTCTATCGGATAGACGGGCTCCCGGGTCGAGACCACAAAACCATAGGAGATAGAGGTGGCCACAAAGGTTATGAGAAAACAGAGGGAGAAATTTGAGGGAAAGGGGTATTTACGGAGAATATAAATGGATAAAAAACCAGCAAACATCCCCGTTCCTCCCCCAAGAAAATTACTCCATCCAAAGAATTCCCCCCTTTTTTTTAATGGTATTACCTTAGCTAACATATCCAGCCAGGCAGGACCCTGTATTCCTCCCGAAAAGACACAAATTGCATAAAGCACTAAAAATATGATTAGAAACAAAGGGGAGAAATACTCAGAAAAATAAAAAACTAGAAGAGATATAAATAGCCAGGGCACTCTTTCTCCTAATCCCCAGCGTAAGATAACATCCTTTCTCCTCTTAAATTTTTGAATGTAATTGACGCTAAAGATTTGAGGAAGAAACCAGCCCAGGGTGCTCAGTGAGACGACCAGACCAATGAGGAAATTGGAGGAAGTAAGGTGTCTGAGGAAAGCGGGCAATATAGTGTTGACCGAGGCAAAGCCCATCCCAAACCAGAATAAGACCGCATCCATAACATTAACGGTAAAATTCCAGCGGTAGTGCTTCTTTACCTCTTTTTCGAAATCCTTATTTAATTTTCTGGATATCTTTGACATATTTATATTTTCCAGAAAACTCATAATGAGCTTTTAATGTATTTTAATACGCATATGTCAAACTCTCAGTCCTCTTAATAAAAAAATCCTCCGCAGAATAATATGGAGGAAAATTCTCACTTTATGAAATAAAAAGTCTAAGGTTGCCGGTATTTTTCTTATTTTAGGATGTTATTTTATTCTGGAGGCAAAGAGTAAGGTAGAGAAAGAAAAAGATAAATTGAGAAATCTTGAAAATAGCTGTTACCACCCCATCTTTCTTCGCCATTCATCATAAGTTCCTTTTTCCTCTTCTATTAACTTCTTTAACCGTTTCTTGGGAGGAAGGCCTTTCTCAGCTATTCTTCTAAGAGGATCAGTGTGCTTACCTAAATGTTCTGTTACCCACCGGTGAAACTTAAGTTCCAGTTCGTCCACAATTTCTCTTCTCTCCTCCACAAGGTTCTTGAGCTCTTTAGGGTCAGATTGAAGGTCGTAAAGTTCAGTTGAGGGAAGATTCCAGAACCCGTTATCTATACACTTAATTAATTTCCACCTTTTATTTCTCATCATTCGGGTAGCCTGCCATAGACCCTGATTAGTAAAAACTTCTTTGTATTGCTCTGTGCGCTCTCCTTTTAACAGCGGGAATAAACTCTTGCCTTCAAATTCATCGGGAATATCAACTCCAAAAAATTCCAGCACGGTGGGAGCAATATCAATTAGT
This sequence comes from Candidatus Aerophobota bacterium, assembly GCA_021158005.1. Taxonomy (GTDB): domain Bacteria; phylum Aerophobota; class Aerophobia; order Aerophobales; family JAGGVN01; genus JAGGVN01. The sequence goes on from JAGGVN010000058.1 coordinate 8,763, forward strand.
TGAACCAATGCCTCAATTTTTTTACCTCGGGGAAGGTCAGGATGATGGAAAATGAGGGGGACATGGATTGTGGGTTCGTAGACATCAGCATGGTCAAAGTAGATATTATGTTCTCCTAAACTTTCCCCATGATCGGAAGTTAATATAATGAGAGTATCATTTAAAATGTTTAGTTCTTCCAGGGTGGCTATCAGTTCACCAAACTTTTCATCAACGTAGGTAATCTCAGCATCGTATTGAGCAATGACATATTCAATATCGGTAATACCTTTACCCATTGCATCTAAAAGTCTTTTAACAAAGGGATAAGCTAAGCTTTCCTTTATTCCCTCAAGGCTGTGATTGTCTGGGTCTTTTTCGTCTCCCTGATAGTAAAGTCTTTTGTAGCGGGATGGGGGAGCATATATCGTGTGCACATCCCAATAATGAACGAACATAAAGAAGTTATCTTCCCGATGAGTTTTAAGCCAGGGGATAGCCATAGAGTTTATCTGGTCCGCAGTTACTCTTTGAGTTAATCTAACATCTCCAGCTACAGGATTCATATAATATTGAAAACCCCTGGCAAACCACTTCTTCATATGATAAAGGGTACTTACCGCACAAGTTGTATATCCTTTAGATACTAAAATTTGAGGAAACCAGGGAGCATCATCAGGGAGATACTCATCAGCATGGGAGACTACCCCTGTAGAGATACCTCTTTTTCCAGAAAACATTGCTGTATAAGAAGGTTGAGTAGGAACATCCGTAGGATAAGCATTAGAAAATAGGACCCCTTCAGAAGCTATTCGGTCAATATTAGGAGAGGTGGGCCTAAAGTATCCATAGCAACTAAGATGATCTGCCCGTAAGGTATCAAATACCACATATAATACTCTCATTTTCCAAAACCTCCTTTTTACTTTTTAATTTAAAACCATTACTTTTTATACCATAATTGGCTAAAAAATCAAATTTTTTGGCTTTATGCTCAATATAGAACTGTCCCGATTCTGATTTTAAAAGAAAGAGGTTGCCGAAATAATAGCTGGGTGGGTTTATAAACTCACCTTAACCTCTTAAAAGTTCATATCGGGTTATATTGGGGTGTTTTTTAGGCGTTACTCAATTAGTAGATGCTTGGTTTCAATTTCTTATAGGAGCTTGTGAATTTCCCGTTTTAAAATGAGAGGACGGAGATATATAGTATCGAAGGTAGTTGGTAGATGCTATTTGAGATGGAATGTATTTTTGATAAAAAATAATAACGGTTTGCAAATGTTTATTTTTCGTGTATAATTAAAATAGGGCAATAAAAAGCTTATTCATCTTTTGATCCTTCTTCTGGTAATGAGTACGATACCTCTCGGCGTGCACTCGAGAGTGATATAGCTGCCTCTACTATTTAGAGAGGGGGCAGTTTCATGGACTTTAATTTGAGGTTAAATTTTCAAAGAATAATCTATCAAGGAGGAAGGGAAGTGAGTAAACATTACATTGTGAAAAAAATTGGAGATATTTCTGAGGAAAGAAGTATTTGTGGCTTTAGGAAACGACTTATTACAGAAAAAGATTTTAAAGAAGCAAGTTTTACTTTTCTAAGTGTATATGAGGCCACTAAACATTATCATAAAAAAAGTACTGAGTTCTATTATGTATTAAAGGGGAAAGGAATTTTGGAATTAGATAAAGAAGAGATTAAGCTTGAACCAGGAACCTTAGTGATGATTAATCCTGGGACAAAGCATCGAGCTATAGGTAAAGTAGAAGCTCTCATAATAGGTATACCTCCTTTTGATCCCACCGATACTTATGAGAATTAGCAGGAAAATATAATATTGAAAGAGAAAATTTATGTAATCTTTACTATGGATTGTGAGAGAATTAAGAAGTTTTCACCTCCTGGTGGCCCAGAAACCTGGAGAGTTAGTGAACGCGCTATAGAGGGATTTTCTGAAATACTTCTCGATAAAAACCTATTAGCTACTTTCTTTATTGTTCCGCAGACAGCACATCAGCATCGAGGTTTATTTTTAGATTTAGAAAAGAAGGGCTTTGAGTTAGGAATGCATCTACATCCTCAGAGCTTTGATGGTTTGAGATATAAGGACTACTTAGGTGGATATTCCCTTGAAAAACAGATAGAAATTTTAAGAGAGGCTGCAAACGTCTGGCGAGAAGCCTTAGGAAAGACTCCAAAAAGTTTTAGACCGGGAAACTTCTCCGCTAATGATTCTACCTTTAGGGCTCTTTACGCAGTAGGATTCAGACAGGGCAGTGTCTCTGCTCCTGAGCGTGAGATACCGGAGTACAAAGCAGTATGGAGAGGACTCTATCCGTATGCTCATCATGTTCACCCTAATTTTAGGCTTATTCCCGGTAATCTTGACTTCTATGAGGTGCCCGTTACTGAAGATTGGGATAAGCGTACCTGGCAAGGAAAATCAGCTATGGAACTAAGAATTGAAATGGGGAATATTGAAGACCATTTTTCTACAATTAATAAGAGGATTTTGGATATGAGAGAGAAAAAGATTCCAGTAAAGACGCTGGTAGCCGTAACTCATAATTTTTTTGATTATAAACAGAGGAGAGAACCCCGAAGGAAAGTATTAGAGAAAGTAACAGATTACCTATGGGAGAGCGCCGAAAAACTCAACTTTCAGCTCTGTCCTATTACTCTGAGCAACTTACATAAAATTGTCGATGAAGAAAATATATGAGGGTAAAGTGGGGAATTATAGACTGTGGAAATGTGGCTAAATACAAAGGGGACTAGCTCTTTATCAAGTTAACCAAAGTAGAGGGTGTTAGCCGGCAAATAAAGAAAAGTATTCCCAAGAGAGAAGTGTTGAGAAATTAGTCTCTTTTTGGGAGCTTTCAGGGAAAAACGAACATAATATAAGGGAGGTGACTAATGAGAGGAGTAAAAAGTCTAATAATAATGGGAATGGTTATTTCTCTATTTCTGGGAGAAAGTGTATTAGCTAAAGTATGGAAACCTTATCAATTCAGTGGGAAGAGTGAGCATTTTGAATACTTAATTACTACCTTCGAAGATGAAAAAGAGGAGAGATCTACTTACATTCTTGATATTAAAAAAGGGGAAGGGAATCTTTATGATGTTACTGTGACCTCTAAATGGACAACGGAAGAATTGGGAGATAGTATTTTAGCAGGATTCTGGGGAGGTAGGGGAATAATGTGGCTCTTTCTTAATCCTATGTATGGGATGTATTTTACCAATTTTGATTTAGAAGTAGGGGAAGGAGTAAGTTTTTTTGGTGCAGGATATATGAAAATTACCGGGAAGGAAAAAGTTGCCGGAGTGGAAGGTTTCGTATGCGAATTTCGGGAGAAGAAAAAAGCTCCCCTTTTATCTCGCTGGGTAATTAATCCCGATATTGCTCTCCCCTTGAAAACAGAAAATTTTAATGAGGAGGGGAAACTGGACCATAAAGTAGAGCTTCAAAAATACTCTCGCTAAAGATTATTTATATTCTATTTCCTTGAGAGAGTCTTTGTGATGACGCCAGTTCCTTTTTACACTTATCCATAAGTCTAAATAAACCTGGCAGCCCAGTCTCTTTTCTATCTCAGAGCGGGCTGCTTCTCCTATCTTTTTTATCATCTTTCCGGATTTACCTACCAGAATTCCCTTTTGAGAGGAATGCTCAGTAAATATGGTAGCATGAAGGTAGATAAGGCCTTTTCTTCTTTCCTCAAACTCGTCCACTTTTACCATTACCGAATAGGGTATTTCTTGTTTGGTGAAGTTAAAAATCTTTTCTCTGATTAATTCGGCTACCAGGAGTCGCTCAGGTTGGTCAGTAATGAAATCTGAGGAATAATAAGGAGAATGAAAGGGAAGATGATTAATTATCTCCCCCATTAAAATAGAGAGATTGGTTCCTTTTTTAGCTGAGATAGGAATAATTTTAGTAAAAGAAAAAAAACTTTCGTAATCTTCTTTTATAGAGTTTAACTCGGCTTCTTTTATCTTATCTATCTTATTGATGAGTAAAAAAGAAGGCTTTTTGATTTTTTTTAAGTCCTTCAGGATAAATCTATCGTTAGCAGTAGGAGGGGAAGAGTTGACTATAAATGCTATTATATCTACTCCCTCAAGATTTTTAAGAGTCTCCTTGATTAACTCCTTATCGATAACTGTTTTCACCTGGCTAAGTTCAACTATTCCGGGAGTATCTAAAAAAATCACTTGAGCCTCTTCAAAGGTAATTATACCTCGAATTATATTGCGGGTAGTTTGAGGCAGAGGAGAGGTAATAGTAATCTTCTCCCCTACCAGTTGATTAAGAAGAGTAGATTTACCCACATTTGGCCGCCCTATAAGAGCAACAAATCCCGCTTTAAAATCTTTCTTTTCATTTCTCATAAGTAATCCTTTCAGGAAAAAACTGTTCCTCAGGTTTTAGTTTCCGGTCTCACTATATAAAACAGGCTCACCGGGCAAGCTAATCTTCGGTTTTTTAAAGAATGGGTAAATACTTTTCTAATTCATAAGAGGTAACTTGGGAGCGATATTTTTCCCATTCCATTTTTTTATTTTCTATGAGATTAAAGAATATATGGTCCCCGAGAGTCTTTCTTAACCACTCACTCTTTTCGGCTATTTTTATCGCCTCCCATAAATTCTCAGGGAGTTGAGCGATACCGGCCTCTTCTCTTTCTTCAGGACTCATTTGATAAACATTCTTAGCTACCGGTTCTACAATATCATACTTTTTTTCTATTCCCTCCAGTCCTGCTGAAAGGATTACGGCAAAAGTAAGATAAGGGTTGCAAGCCGGGTCCGGGGAGCGAATCTCTATTCGGGTGGCTTTCTCCTTGGCCGGTTTATAAACAGGGACTCTAATAAGATCTGATCTATTTCTTAAAGCCCAGGAAATATATACCGGTGCTTCATAACCGGGAACTAATCTTTTATAAGAATTAACCCATTGATTGGTTATGAGAGTAAATTCAGGCACATGCCTTAGTAAGCCTGATATGTATCTTTTAGCTATTTCTGAAAGATGATATTTATCCTGAGGGTCAAAAAAAACATTTTTCTCTCCTTTAAAAAGAGACTGGTGGATGTGCATCCCGCTACCATTCTCTCCGTAGACTGGTTTAGGCATAAAGGTAGCATAAAGGCCATTTTTTAAAGCAACTTCTTTAACTACTAAACGATAGGTCATAGTATTGTCCGCCATTCTCAAAGCATCAGTGTATTTTAAATCAATTTCATGTTGACTGGGAGCTACTTCATGATGAGAACATTCTACCTCTATTCCTATTTTTTTTAGAATAAACACAGTCTCTTTTCGGAGATTATCCGCTAAATCCCGCGGAGTAAGGTCAAAATAACCCCCCGTATCTATTCCTTGAGGAGGAAGCTGAGAAGAGCGAAAATAAAAATATTCCAGCTCCGGTCCTACATAAAAAGTGTATCCTAAGTCTTCTGCTCTTTTAAGGTTTCTCTTTAGTATATACCGGGGGTCTCCTCTATATGGATGACCGTCTGGTTCGAGAACATCGCAAAACATTCGTGCCACTTCTCCATACTGGTTATTTCCAGGGATAATAGAGAAGGTAGTAGGGTCAGGCATAGCCACCATATCACTTTCTTCAATACGAGTAAATCCTTTAATAGATGAACCATCAAAACCTACTCCCTCTTTTAAGGCTTTCTCCAGTTCCTCCACAGTAATAGCGAAGCTTTTCAAAAAGCCCAGAATATCTGTAAACCAAAGATAAATAAATTTTACCCCTCTTTTTTTTACTTCTTCCATAACCCATTTTTTATCTTTAATCATTCTCTCTCCTTTTGAAGAATCTTGATTTTTTAACAGTCTCTTCTTTTCCCGAAAAAATAGCATAAGGAAATTCTTTTCCCAGGGAAGCCGCTCCATATTCTCCCTGTTTATTAAGGGCAATAAATCCCACCCATTCTTTCTCTCCTTTAGAAATCATTCTTTTAATAACTTCCTCGCAAGCTTTTTGAGGGGACATTCCTCTTCTCATGTTCTCCACAATAAAGAAACTTCCGCAAAACATCATTATCTTCTCCCCCATTCCTGTAGCCGCAGCTCCTCCAATCTCATTATCTACATAGAGCCCTGCTCCAATAATACAGGAATCACCCACTCTTCCGGGCATTTTTCTACTTATTCCACTGGTGGAACAACCTGCATAAACATTTTTTTCAGAATCGAGAAGAATCATTCCAATAGTATCATGAGTCTCAATCTTTTTTTCTTTTTGTTTAAGCCATTCCCTTTTTGCTTTATCTGTTAAAAGATTTCTCTTTTGAAATCCATTCCTTAAAGCAAATTCCAGGGCTCCTTCCCCTGCTAAAAGAACATGTTTTGTCTTCTCCATTATTTTTCTGGCTACGGAAATAGGGTTGACTATTTCCTCCAGAGCCGCTACTGCTCCAGCTTTATGGAGAGGTCCTGACATTATAGCCGCGTCAAGCTGAAGATACCCTTCCTCATTAGGAAGACCTCCGTATCCTACACTCATAACTTCAGGATCTTCTTCTATCACATTAATTCCCTTTTCTATAGCATCCAGGGGGCTTCCTCCTTCTCTGAGAACTTCAGCGGCAAATTTATTTGCCTTCTTACCAAAATCCCAGGTCGAAATTATTGAAAATAAATCTTCCTTTCCCATTTTTTTTTTACCCTTTCTGAAAAAATTAAGAAATTACAAACCTAAATCATGGTGAATTTTCTGCATTCCCTTAAGAGTAATTTCAATAAATTTTTCTAAGGATATTCCCAATTTTTCACAAGCCTTTATCTGCTCTCTATCCGCTCCTTGAGCAAAACGTTTCTCCTTGAATCTATGCATAATAAAATCCTTATCAAGCTGGGTAAGATTTTTGGTGGGATGGACCAGACAGGCAGAGACAATTAATCCTGTGAGGGCATCTACAGCATAAAGAGCAATATCCATCTTACTTTTTGGCTCTGAATGTCCCGCGTGAGCTTTTATGGCATAGATAATTCGCTCATCCACTTTTCCTTTTATCATTTTTGCTGTTTCTAAACCGTGCTTTAAAGGATCTCCCCCTGTTTCTTCGTAATCTAAATCATGAATAAGTCCGGCTAAGCTCCAGAGTTTCTCATCTTCGCTAAAGTATCTGGCTAATTCCTCCATAGAAGCTTCTACAGCCAGAGAGTGTTTAATAAGATTATCTTTCTTTATCTTCGATTTAAGTAACTTCAACCATTCCTCTCGGGTCATCTTAACCCCCTTTTCATTATTTTAATTTCTCCTAAAGAGTTGTCAAAATAACTAATACATTTTTTTTATTTTTGTTCCTGGATAATAAAAATTAAGGATTTCTTTATAAGAATATCCCTCTTCGGCCATCTTTTTCGCTCCCCATTGAGACATTCCCACTCCATGCCCATGACCCTTTCCCATAAAGAGAAAAGAATTTCCCTTTCTTTTAACTTTAAATAAAGTGCTCTTTATTTTATCCCATCCTACCAATTTACGAAAGTCTTTTCCCTCTAATTTTAAGGGTTCCTTGGTTTCGTTGTATTTTATTTTTAGCTCTTTTACTCTCCCGCTTTCATCGTAGCTAAGAACTTCAATATCGTAAATTTTCCCTGCAGATATTCCATTTTTTCTCAAAATTTCTTCTAAATTTTCAGCTTTAATTTCGTATTCCCATTCATAATAGGGGTTTTCTTTAGAAAACTTATCGGGTTTAGCTATTAAATAAGGTAGCTCTTTTCCCCATACATCTCTACTGGAAGCTATATATCCTCCACTACAGTTATGATAATAAATTTCTGCTAATTCACCATTATAAGTGACAACCATTCCGTAAGTTTTATCTACCGCTAATTTTGCCAAAAGGTCTTCTGCTTCGTATCCTCTATATATCTGATCGCTCTCCGTATTTAAAAGGTGATAATCTTTTTCCGGATTGTCCCTTATTTTCTTTAAAGCGTAACTTCTGGCAGCGATAGCCTGAGCCATTACCGCTGCTTCTTCCCAGGTAGAGTCTATTTCTCCTCTAATTACTCCGTAAAGATATTCCTCTAAGGAAATTTCATTAATTACCTCCAGAACGGGGCTTTTTTCTATAAGAAGAATATCTCCGCGATATCTCCTTCTGTTAACTTCTATTAAGGAATTTGAAGATATACGCACTCTATTCCCGCAAGGTATTCGTTTAACCACTATTCCCCGGTCCGTAGCTTTAATCTTTCCAAAATTATAAAATTGAGTATTCCACTTCCAATAAACACTCTCTCCTTCTATCTCACCAGGACCATCCACACTTATATTTAAATTCTTTGTCTGCAGTATTTTTACTCTGATCAAAGGAGAAAGATTATTAGCTTTAGAAACAAAGGGAAAAGATAGGCAAAAAAACATAACAGCTAAAGAAATTATTCTCTTCATACTCTAAATATATCTTTATTTTCTTTTTAAGTCAAAAATGACATTTTGAAAAAATATGTTAAGATAAAAAATAATTTTTTGGGAATTACCATGAATAAGAGAAGGGCAACTTTTTTATTATTTTTAATTTTTGTCTCCTGTGCTTTTTATTCTCTTTCCTTGCAAAAAGTTTTGTTTAATATTGGTCAAACATACAAGCTCTCCGGTGCTCAAAAAGGTAATTTAGTTTCAGCGAGTTCCCTCGGTTTTGTCCTGGCTACCCTTACAGGAGGATATTTATCGGAATTTTTAGGGAAAAAACCTATTATTGCTATAGGCTCAATTTTCTCGGTTATAGGTTCATTTCTTTTTGGTTATGCACCAAATATTAAACTTATCTCCCCCTATCACCTCTCTTTATTTTTTATATTCTTAGTAGGAGCAGGAACAGGAGTTATGGACGGAGTAACTAACGCTTTAATTGTTGACCTTTATCCTGAAAAAAAATCTCTTTACTTAAATCTCTCTCACGCCTTTTTCGCCATAGGAGCAATAATTGAACCCATTATTGCTGGATATTTGATAAAATGGTTTAACTGGTCCTGGGTTTATTATTTTGTGGCAATGTTTGGTCTGTTAATTCTCATTCTTTTTAGTTTTCAAAAATTCCCTTCTTTTAAAGATGAACAAAAATTAAACGTAGAAATTATCAGAAAAATTGTAAGTAAAAGGGATTTTTGGGGGCTAAATCTCTGTATAGCTCTATATGTAGGTGCAGAAATAGGGTTTGGTAGCTGGTTGGTTGAATATTTACAGGTTAATAATAACTTTGAGCTTTCTCAGATGAGTGCGGGAATGTTTCTCTCCTATTTCTGGATAGCAATGCTAATAGGTCGCTTCCTCTATGGCTTTTTAGTAGAAAGATTTTCTTACAAAACTGTTCTCTCTTTCTCTTCTTTAGGAGGAGCTCTTTCTTCTTTAGGATTTATCTTCGTTAATCATCTCTATTTAGCTATTGCTTTTGTAGTTTTATATGGCCTATTTTTATCAGGAATGTTTGCTACCATCATCTCTCTGGGAACAGAGAAATTCCCCCGTTACTCAGGTGTAATCACGGGAGCAATGGTAGCCAGTGGAGGAATAGGAGGGGCTATATTCCCTAATATTATTGGTCGTATCGCTGACATTGAAAAATGGGGTTTAGAACTGGGATTGGGAAGTTGCGCTCTCTATCTTCTGGGAATATTTATTATTATTCTGATGATTACAGGAGGTAATCTTTATGGTTCGAAAGAAAGATCAAAATAAAAATTTCCTTTTGGGGATATTAAACGGCACTATTTTTAAATTTGCTATCTCTTTTTATAATCCTAATACGGTCCTTCCTCTCTTTGTAAGTTTTTTCACCTCTTCAAAACTATTAATTGGTTCTATTTCTACTATTACTAATTTTAGTTTTTTAGCTCCCCAATTATTTGTAGCTAATTTAATCGGGCATTGGAGCAAGAAGAAATCATTTTATATCCTGGGAGCCTTTTTTAGAACTACTTCCTGGTTTACTATCTCGATTCTCACTTATTTTTACGCTTTAAAAAAACCCTCACTGGTCTTAATTAGCTTTTTCCTCCTTTATTCTATCGCCTGTTTGGGAGCGGGCATATCCCAGATTTCTTTTCTTGATATCGTCAGTAAGATTGTAAGACCAACAAAGAGGGGAAAATTTTTTTCCTTAAGGCACTTTTTTGGAGGAATACTGGGTATGGGAGGGGGAGCCATAGTTAGATATATTCTCAGTGATGAAAAAAATTTTCCTTTCCCTCTCAACTTTTCCCTTCTCTTCTTTCTCGCTTTCATCCTTATATTTATTTCTCTATCTTTATTTATCTTAATCAAAGAACCTCCTTCTTCTACTAAACCCAGTCAGAGAACACCCTTTATCCAATACTTAAGAAATGTTCCTCGCATCCTAACCCGAGATAAAAACTACCGTTTATTTTTAATTGCCAGACTTCTTTTAAGCTCCGGAGTAATAGCAATCCCTTTTTATATCATCTATGCTAAAGATGTTCTTCGTATTCCTAAAGAAGCAGCGGGAATATTTATCTCCTCTCAGGCATTAGGAGGAATAATCTCTACCCTTTTTTGGGGATTCTTATCTGACAGATACGGAAACAAGATAGTAATGCAGCTTTCTGGAATCTTAGGATTATTAGTTCCTCTTTTAGCCTTAGCTTCCAGAGTCCTGGGATTTCTTTTTTATAACCCCGATATTTTCGTTATCTACTATTCCTTTATATTTCTCTTCTTAGGAATGAATATCAGTGGAAATTTTATCGGACAGACTAATCTTCTTCTTGAAGTTTCTCCTGAAGAATTTAAATCTACTTATATAGGGATAGTAAATACTCTCAGCGCTCTGGTAATGCTTCTTCCTCTCCTTGGAGGGATAATTATTGAAAAGATTTCCTATTCTATTAACTTCTCTTTAGCTTTTTTCTTGATACTTACCGGATTACTTTTAACTCTTTCTTTAAAAGAACCCAGAAAGAAAAATTGACAGAAAAAAAGAGGATGCTAATATTTTACTAAATGAATAAATGTATCAAATGTAATCGAAGAAAAGGAGTGAGGATGTGTAAGCCCTTAAAAGGTTATATTTGCGCAAAATGTTGTGCCGAAAACCGGGGGGTAAGTATTAATTGCCCGCCTGAATGTCCGTATTTTAAACAACACGAAATCTATCAGGAACAAAAAATAGCTAATAAGAATAGAGAAAAACTTATTAATCATTACCTTAAATATTTAGATAAAGGGCAAAGAAGATTGGCTGAACTTATGAATCTTATTGAATCAGATATTTATCGTTATTATAAAGATAAGCTTAGCGCTACCGATGAAGAAGTTCTCAATGGATTAAAATTCTTAAGAAGAAAAGAGAGTCCTCTAACTACCATAGAGATAGTGGGGCCTTCTTTGGGGGAATATCTTTATAGGGATATAGAGGAGTTTTTAGAAGAAAGAAGATTTTCTTCCTCTGAAGTTATCGAAATAATAGAAGAGATTATTAAATTTATAGAATCTTTTAAATCTGAAAATGATCCTCGCGCCTATCTTCGTTTCCTTAGAGGTTATGTAAAAAAGATGAGAGGAACAGAGAAAGAAGAAAAAATTATTGATACTACTTCCCGCCTCATTATTCCTGCTCCTTAAAGATATAGCCTTCTGTTGTAATTTGAAACAAAAATCGGTAGTCCTTGGTGATACTACCTTCGAAGATACCTTTATATTTCCGAACTCTTTTTACTCTCAGTGAGGAATGAGAGAAGTTCTAGGCCAGAAGCTTTAGCTTCTCATCTACTCTTTTTTGGATAGAGGAAGGAAGTTTCTTATAATCTCGCTTGAAGTGGGTAGTTTGGATTATCTGCATTTATTTGTGGAGGTCGTCAATTAGCTCTTCTGCATTTTTGAACTTTTTAATCCTACCTTTTTTAACATCCTCCAAAGCCTCTTTGAGCATTTTCTCACCCTCCTTGGATAAAGTAACAGCTTCAGCTTTATCAATTAAAATTTTTGGAATAAGGACTATCTTATTACCTTCCGTTTCTACTTCTAAATAATCACCTTCCTTAATACCTAAAGTTTTGCGGATTTTACTGGGGATTGTAATCTGAGCTTTTTCTCTGACCTGAACTAATGGCATTAGCTTTCCTCCTTTAGTTGCAAATATTTGATGATTCATATGGTTAGAAGTTCTTACTTTCTTAATATAGCAAATACAAAAAGGAGTATCAAGTTCTATCTAAGAGAGCTCTGGAAAAGTATCCAAGATATTTTAATAAAGGAGAACATTATCGCCCTGGGGGGATGACTGCTTTTATCTACACCAAATGTGGTAGTCTTATGAGGCCTATGGAGGAAGAGGATGTTTAAGGAGTCCTCCTCACTTTAGCGAGGAGTTATCTTTGACAAAAAAAGAGCAAGAACATAAATTGCAAACTTTCTCAGGTTCGGTTCCTTTTATAAAAATCTCTTTAATTTTCCCCGGGCAGGAAGAGGTAGCTAACATTCCTGATCGAGGGCAAATATAAACTTTTACTAATTCCTCGGGAATAGGGAAGTGGATTTTCTCTCTCTTTTCCTTTTTCTCTAAAAGGAGCATAATATCTCTAAAGAGAGGGCCTGCCCCCGAGATTCCCGAGACATTTTTCATAGGCTTACCATCAAAATTACCAACCCATACCCCTACAGTATAATGGGGAGTATAGCCTATGGTCCAGTTATCTCTAAAATTCCCAGAGGTTCCTGTTTTTACAGCACAGGGGAAAGGTAAATTCAAACAGGAATCTTCTCCAAAAGCAGGAATTCGAGCATCTCTATCCGCAAGAATATTAGTAATAATATAAGAAACCTGGGGAGAGAAGACTCGAACAGAAGGAAGATCGGGAAGAGGTTTTCTTTTTCCCCGAATATCTTTTATTTCTAAAAATAATTTTTCCCTTTTAAATATCCCCCCTCTGGCTAAAGTGGAATAAGCTCGCACCAGTTCCAGTAAGGTAACCTCACCATTTCCCAGAGTAAGACCGAGGCCATAATAGTTAGCTTCTCTGTTAAGACTCGTAAAACCTAATTCTTTAAGTTTACGAAGCAAAGAATCTACCCCTATTTTTTCTAAGACTCTTATTGCGGAAACATTGTAAGAACAGGCTAAAGCTTCTCTTAGACGCACAAGCCCATGAAATTTTCCATCGTAATTTTTAGGGAGATACTCAACTCCCCCGACCCGGATGTGAATTTGTGTATCTTCAATAAGGGTAGCTGCTGTCATTCCTTGATCTATAGCAAGAGCATAGGTAAAAGGTTTTAAAGTTGAGCCTGGTTGTCTTAAGGAAGTGACCCCATTTACCTGTCCCTGGTGAGAAGAGTCAAAAAAATCTGCTGATCCCACAAAAGAGAGAATTTCACCACTTTCATTGTCCATAACAAGAGCAGCTGCATTGGTAATTTCCCATTCCTTCAGGGATCTAACATAACTCTTTAAAAGAGCTTCAATATCTTTTTGAAGTTGGAAATCTAAGGTAGTGCGGATAGAACAGATGTTTTGTCTATCTTTTAAGGAAATTTTTGCGAGAATAAAATTGCAAAAATGAGGAGAGCGAAAAGCAATTTGAGGATCCACAAGTTTAAGAGGCTCTTTCAGGGCTCTCTTATACTCTTTTTCGGTAATCATCTTCTTATTTAGCATTCGGCGAAGAATCTCTCTCTGTCTCTTTTTTGCCCTGGAAAAATGTTGATAAGGGTTATAAATAGAAGGACCTCGAGGGAGGCCAGCTAAAAAAGCTGCTTCCGCTAAAGAAAGATGAGAAAGGGGTTTATCAAAATAAAACCAGGAGGCAGCATTAACTCCAAAAATTTGATTACCATAAGAGAGGCGATTGAGATATTGAGTAAGGATTTCCTCTTTAGAAAGTGAAATCTCTAATCTTAAGGCATACCACATTTCTACAATTTTCCAGAACCAATTTCTGGGAAAATGATAGATGTTTTTCACTACCTGCTGGGTAATGGTTGAACCTCCCGAAATGATTTTCCCTGCCCGAATATTTTGAATTATCGCTCTCAAAGTAGCTTTTAAATCCACACCTATATGTTCATAAAAATGGCTGTCCTCAGCAGCTAAAGTAGCTAAAATTATCTCTTGAGGAATATCTTCGAAAGAAACCCATCGACTTCTTCCTTCTTCATCAGAGAGAACCTCTCTTAAAAGAATTCCATTACGATCAAGAATTCTTAAAGAGATTATGGGGGCGGGCTTAAATGCTTCTTGAGGAAAAGGTATATATAAGGTTATCCCCGATAATAAAAAAATAATCCCTAAAAGACTACCAAAAATTTTCATCTTTGGATCACTATTTCTTTTTCGGCACTTCTTCCAAAGACTTCGGGTGTATACATCTCTTCTGCTACAGTAGGAGGAAGATGATAAATTCCCGGGGTGGTGATTCTCACCAGATAGGTATGGGTGTAAATTCCTGGAGAGAGATGATCGGCAAAAAGAAGAACTTTCTCATTATACATCTCCATATGCCTGAATCCTTGCCACCAGAATTTATCTCTTCTCTTCTCTACTTCTCTAATTAATTCCTTACTCTCTGTTTTAAAGGAGGGATTTAGGGGCACAAAGCCTGCGGGAAGAGGGTCATTTACTACTACAAAATATCTTTCCTGAGGAATGACTATCTTTAAAGTAACCACTAATAAATCTCCCGCGCGGAAAGAATTTTCTACTCTTTCTCCTTCAAGAGTTTCAAAATACTTAAAGACGGCAATTCCTTCATCTCGAGGTTGCAATCTCTTAATGGGAAAATAATTCATTCTTACCTCATAATATATTTGACCTTTTCCCTCTTTATAAATCTTTAAAGGTAAACTTTCTCCTTTCTTTAAAGAAGCTATACTTATTTGTTTTTCACTAATTTTTTTACTTCTCCCTTTAAAATTATCTTCGAAAACAGTCTTTCCCGCAAGCTGGACCTTCACTTTAAATTCCGGTTCCTCTTTTTCGTAGCGATGAAAATAATCAGCCAGGGCGTAAAAAAGATAAGCATTATCCTGGGTAGACTTCCGGGGATTTCTCTGTTTGTCTATTAACCATTTAATAATTTGGGGAGTCATTGGAGGTTCTTTTTCTATTTCCATCAAAGCCTGAAGGATTATTGCTGTAGTCCGAAGATTACTGTGGAAAACCCAGGGGATTCTCTTTCCTTCATCAAAATAAGCACGGGTAGGAGAAATCTTTATCTTGTTTATTAAACTCCTTACTATCTCTTCCTCCATTTCTTTATCTTTACCCCCTAAATGAATAGCTTTAAGCAGAAAAGCACGGGCAAAGAGGGGCATTTCTTCTCTCTTTCGGTATAAATATTCCTTATAAGCTGGCTCGGACTCTCCAAAAAGAGAAAGAACATAAAGGGCAAAGGCCTGAGAGCTTCTCCAGGAGAGTAAGTTATAAGGGTACTTCTTTTTCTCCAGTTTTCCATGGAGGAGATTCTTTAAATAGCCTAATCCTTTTTCTATGGTTCTTGAGGGAACCTGGTAACCGTATTCTTGAGCTTTCTTTAAAATAAAAAGAGTATAACAAGTAAGATAGGGAGAATCATAAGATGAATCTTTCCAATAAGAAAACCCGCCATTAGCTCTTTGATAAAGAGGGACTTCACTTAGGACTTTCTTAATCATTTCTTCCCTACTTTTTCCTCCCGGAAGGGAAGAAGAAAGGCTTTTTTCTATATTTTTAAAGAGAATTAAGGGAAATATGCGAGAAAGTTCTTGTTCTAAGCAATGATAGGGGTAATTAATAAGAGAGACAAGAGGGTCTTTTAAAGAATAAAGAAGAGTAGAGGAGATAGCTATTTTTATTTCTCCTATGTCGGGATAAATATCCTCGGGAATGAAAATTTCTTCAGAGGGAATAAATTCCTTAGAACTACTTCCTAAAAGAGCTACACTTTCAGTATGTCTTGGAAGGCATACCGGAAGAGTAAGAGCAAGACCATCACTATAGTTTCCCATAACAGCCTTAAAGAAAAATTTCGCTTCTCCTCTCTTATTGGCTTTAAATAAAAACTTAATTTCTCTACTTTCACCAGATTTCAAAAAGACTTTGTGGACCTTTTTCCCTTCCAGGATAATTCCTTCAGCTTCTCCAGAAACTTGAACCTCTCCCTCTTTTCCTGTATAGTTATACACTACTACCCCCGCCTGGAAAGAATCTCCCCTTCGCGCAAATCGAGGTAAGGTGCTCTTTAATAAAAGGGGTTTTTTAACTATCAATCTTTCTTCCCCGGAGCCGAAGAGAGAATCTTTAGTATGAGCGGTAACCATTACCTTAAAAGTAGTAAGATTATCCGGTAGTTTAAAGACGACTTCACCCCATCCGTGAGGTCCAATTTCTACTGAGGGATTCCAGTAAGCAGTGGGAATAAACTTTTCTCTCATTGCTATCCCCGCAAATTTCTCCATCCCTCCTCCTCCTCCAGGACTTCTCCCTTTGACTCCCCTCTTTATCTCTTCAATTACATAAGAGCGAATCTCTGAGGTCTTTACTGAAAGTGGGCGCTGAGCGTAGAAAGTCTTAAAGGCATCGGGGGTTTTGTACCCTATAAGATTCAATACTCCCATATCTACTACCGCTACGGAAACCTCTGAGGAAACTCCCTGACCAAGATAGTTTTCTACATTAATAGCCAATCTTACTTCTTCTCCAGGAGAATATTCTTCTTTATTGGGAATAACCTCTACCTGGAGATGTTTTTCCACTGGGTCCACAGAAAGCTTAATATAACCTATCTTAAATGAAGATTTTTCTAAATCTTCTTGGAGATTGTCTTTTTTCAATCCCTTCTCCTTGAGAAGAATAATTGAAAGGAAGATATTGGGAATATAATCCTGAATAATGGGAATTTCGAGAGTATCTCCTGTTCCTCTTATCTCCTCCACCCAGCTTTTCATAATTCTTTCTCTTTCCACAGTTATTAAGGCTTTTGCTTTCTCATAAGGTGATTTAATTAAAACTTTAGCTATATCCCCAGGATGATAATTTTGAGCATCGGCTACTAATTCAACTTTATCATCATCTCTTCTCTTCCAAAAACTATATGCTTTTCCACTTACATAAAAATAACTTCCACTGAGAATCTTATTTCCCCGAGAATCTTCCCCTCTTGCTTCTAAAAGATAAAGCCCCGTACTTTCAGGAGAAAAAGAACAGAGGGTAGGTTTTTCTTGAGAAGTTATCTGGTAAGAAGCTTTTTCTTTATCCTCTTTTTTACTAACCCATTTCCATCCTCCTCCCGGGAGAGGTTTTCTCTCATAATGCCATTCTCTCTTTAATACTCGCAGTTGCAATTTCTTTCCCCAAACAATCTTTCCTTCAGGGTCTACACTGATAACTTTAATTTTAACTTCTTTCCCTTCAGTAGTAAAAGTAGTGGAAGGCATTATCCCTATATAATACTCTCCTCGATGAATTATTGCTGTAGTGCGAGAAGCTATACTCTGACGAGAAGGATCGGTAACCTCTGCTTCTAAAAATAGATTAGCCGAACCTTTAAAACCAATTTCTTTAAGACTTTTTTTTAAATAAATTTTTCCTGAAGAGTCGAGTCTTCCCTCGCCGGATTCTATCAATTGGCTCTTATCTTCCTCTTGCCACCATCCTGGGCCAAAAAAATACTCTTTATAACCCGGAGGAGAAAAATGAAAAGGATTTAATCTCACTCTCCAGGAAGCTTTTTCCCCGCTCATGGGCGCACCAAAGAGATAGTTTCCTTCAATAACTATCTTACAACTCTCTCCAAAAATATAACTCTTTTTATCGGTCTGCACACTTACCTCAAAGTTAGCGGCACGGAAGTCTTCTACCCGGAAAGAACCCCCAAAAGTGCTTTCGGGATGTTTACTCCTCTCCTCTTTGCTTTCAAAAGGAGAGACCTGCATACGATAATATCCCGAAGGAGCATTTTTATCCAGTATTAAAGAAAGGGAAAAAGATCCGTAAGAAGAGAGAGTTATATTTTTTTTGAGAATTTCTTCATCCCGAGAGTTCTTTACAGAAATCCATAATTCTTTTATCTGGGGAATTTTCCACTCTCCCTTCTCTTTCTCCCTTATTATCCCCTTCAGGTAAACTTTCTCACCCGGTCTATAAAGTCCTCTATCAGTAAAGAGAAAACCCGCAAATTTCTGAGGAAGTGGTCCCCAATCATAGGAAATACCAAACTGATAAGGGAGAATCCCCCTTCCCCAATCAGAATTAATAAAAGCAGTGTCTTCTCCCTTAATAACCAATACCCATTGGCGAGGTTTCATTCCCTCTTTTTCTGCTTTTATTCCCAGGGCTTTCCATCCTGGTGTAGAGACCATTCCTTGAGAATCAGTTTTCCCCCTCCAGAAGACTTTATTAGAGTCGTCCCTTATTTCCACCAGAGCTCCCTCTATAGGAGCAGATGTTTCCAGTTCAGTTACCCAGATAAGATTATTCTCAGAAGAAAATTTGGCGGTAACCCCCATTTTCGTAATCTGAATAAACACTCTTTTAAATCTTTGATACTTCTCTACTTCGGGAATGAAAAGTTCTATAAAAACAGAGCCATATTGCTTTTGGCCTAATATTTCTTTTATTTTTATAGAATCTACTATTTTTTGATTTCTGGGTCCCCCTATTTTCCATTCTTTCTTTATTTCAAAGAAATCTTTAAGATCCTCAATTTCTCTGCTCGACCAGAAAATTTCCTTTCGGGAAAGAAGAGGAATAACTTCCTCTACATCTAATGACTTTGCTCTAAGTCTCACCTTTTGTATATTCATAAAAACAATTGGGTAGAGAAGATCTTCGTAAGCTTCGAGAACAGCCCATCCGGTAGACATAGAAATCCAGGGAGAATAAGGGCCGGTAGTAAGATTAAAATTTATCTCTTCATCAAGAGAATTTCCAAATCTGTCTTTAAGGTTAGGAGAAAGAGTAACCTTATAGAGAGTATCGGGTCTTAAATTTAAATATAAGTAAAGGCGGGAAGTGGAATAATCAGATTTATAGTAATATTCGGGTATATCTACTTCGGGTTTAAAAGAAATATTCCTGGCTAACTCCTTATAAGAAACAGGATTACTGAAATTAATAGCTATTCCTTCACCAGGATGAAGATAAGATTTATCTATACTTAAGAATCTGAAGAATCCATAAGTAGAGAAGTTAAATTTATACTCCCGGGACATACCCAGGGGACCTTCTTTTCCAGGAAGACCTTTAAGTATCTTCACCTCATAAAAGCACCCGGGTTTAAAGCTCTTCAGAGGTTCTAAAATAAGGACCTCTTTTTCCTCAGCTTGAAGATTTCGCTCTTTTATTTCATCCAGGGTCAGATATCTTAACTTAAAAGGAAGGGAAATTTTCTTTTTTCCCGGAGAGCTTTCATTAATCTCTAAAAAGTCTTTCGCTTTTTCAAGAGATATTTTCTGATTGAATTGAAGCATAACTATTTCGTTTAAGTCAATCCATTTGGCTTTATTTCGAGGCCAGTGGTAAACGACCTTTGGTCGGGGAGTTTCTAAGAACCAGGTATAATCTTCTCTTAAGATCTCTCCAGAGAGGGAGGAGGTCCCTCGAGGGAGAGTAAGGATGAACTTACTTGCATAAGGCAGCCTTCCCTTCTCGGGGAGAAAGACTAAAGTGCGTGTCCCCATCCAGCGATATTTTCCGGGGATAGGAGGCTCAATAAGAAGAGGACCTGTTCCTTTCCCTTCAGGGAGTTCCTGTAAGGAAACCATTGGTTGATTAAAACTGACAATGATTGCAGAAGTTTCTCCTATATTTTCTACAGGACCTTGAGGTATAGTGGAAAGAATTTTAATTTCTTCTGCAAAAATGGAAGAATATCCCCATTTTGTAAAAATAAGGAGGGTTAATGTTCCCACCAAAAATAAGAACCTTTGTCTTTTTTTTAACATTTTTTGTCTCCAGGCAAAATATTTTTATATTCTTATCCCTCTTCTTTCCGAGACCTCTTCAAGGGTGTGCCTGATGTAGGTTTTTTAAGAATAAACCTCGATACTACTGGAGACGGGGGCAATCCTGTGCATCTCAAGAACTAAGAACTAATGACTAATTTCTTTAACTTTTACCTCCTTGCATAAAGAAGCTGATCGGTAAATAGCTTGAGTAAGAATGGTTACTTTCAAAGCATCTTCGGGAGGAGAGATAATCTCTTTACCTTCGAAGATAGCCTCAATAAAATTAGTATCGGGGTTTGAAGCAGGGGGAAGGTTTTGGGGTTTAAAGATATTTCCTTCTTTATCCTGAACATAGACTTTGTTATTCCGAAGGAGTAAATTACCCTGGGAACCCCAGATAGAAAGCTCCCAGTGATGATGGTCGTCTCCGATGACAGAGATATTTCCTAAGGCACCGTTACTAAACTTTAAAGAAATAGCCGAGTTTATATCGACTTTTTCTCCTTTATTCTCCATAAAACTATATACTCTCTCAGCGGTCAGATTGCTTAGCCAGAGAAGAATATCTAAAAGATGAGAACCAGAATCAATTAGCATTCCTCCTCCGCTAAATTCTGGGTCTAAACGCCATAATCTATTCGTTCTTTTCACTCTTACGCGCCAGTCCTGAGTTATCAAAGCTGAAATAAACTGGATTTCACCTATTCTTTTCTCTTCCATAATTTTTCGAGCATATCTGTAAATTGGCTCATAGCGGAGCTGATAAGAAACCACAACTTTTTTCTTTCTGATTCTGGCTTCCTCAATTATTTTTTTAGCCTCGCCGATTTCTGTAGTCATAGGTTTTTCTACCAGAACATGCATATCTCTTCGCAGAGCTTCCATAATTTGAGGAAAATGGAGAGTATGAGGAGTAAATATACCTACAGCGTCTAAATTAACCTCAGAAAACATCTCTTTATAATCACTAAAAACAGCCACTCTCTCCCTTCTAAGAGAGAATATTTTTTCTTTTATCTTCTGGGCTTTATTTTGATTTATATCTACCAGAGCAGTCAATTCTACTTCGGGAATATTCAAGAGTCGATTTATATGTCCATAACTTATACTTCCACATCCTATGATTCCTATGCGGATCTTCTTATAATTTTTTTCCATTTTTTATCTCCTTTTTGAGAACAGGGTAATGTCTAAGCTTTATCCTTCATTATAACTATTTTTCTTTTACCCAGCTATGTTTAGGGTCATCTGACCAGGCTCCGTATCTTCTTTCTTCTCCCGCCAAACACCATAAATAACAGAGCTGATAGCCGGCCGCAGCTACTACCGGATGATAACCCCGAGGAATAACGATAGTATCATTATTTTCAATTACATAAACCTCATTGAGAGGATTATCTTCATCGGGAGAAGTATATATTCTTTGAATACCAAATCCTTGAGAGGGTTTAATCTGAAAAAAGTATATCTCCTCTAAGGGGGCTTCGTGGGGGGGATTATGAATGTCGTGTTTGTGAGGAGGATAGCTTGACCAGTTCCCCGGAGGATTAAAAGTTTCTCCAAATAAAATTCTATCTGCTTCCACATTTTTTCCTACGCAGGTATATACTTTTCTTTTCCAGTTCCCAGAACCAGGAATATTCAACTTAACTTCCTCCGGTCTAATTAGCCTCGCAGAAGTCTTTTTCTTAGCCGGCGCTTTAAAAATAGCTATTTCTAATAAATTTGAGCAAGATTTTAAAAGATATTTTGTGCCCTTAGGAATATAAACTACGGTGGGAATACTCGAAAAAACATCAGTTCTTCCTCCCACTTCTGACCAGTTTATTTTTCTTCCTTCATCTTCTATCTCTATGTCACTTTTTCCCCTTAAAATATCGAGAACTATTTCTCTATCTTTACTTTCCTCTGAGTATCTCTCTTCTTCTTTAAGAAGTAATCTGCCAAATTCCAAATACTTTAAAGGTGCATTTTCAGGACTCACTATCACCTGATATCCTTCTTTTAATGAACTTGCTTTGTATAAAAGATTCATAATTCCTCCTTTTTTAGTTTGTCATCGTCGGTAGCTTCCATATTTCAAACCAGAATCTATATACTGGATAATGTTTTCTTTTATCTTTGGATTTAAAGGAGTAGTAAGAGGCATCGCTGTAGGCAGGAGAACAAATCTTCCTCCGGGTGCACCTTCTTCTAATGTCTTCTTTATAAGAGCATCCATCTCATTCTTTGAATAAACTTCAAAACATCTCTCCTCCACATTTCCCATCAAAGTAATCTCTTTACCTACTCTTCTTTTAAGTTCCCTGAGTTCAATATCTCCATTGGGTGGTGGTTCTATAGGGTCCAGGGCATCGGGAGACATTGAAGAAATTTTATCCAGAACTTTTCCTATTTTTCCATGGCAGTGAATTCTGGAAAAACCTCCATAAGAGCGAATTAAAGAAATAAGTTCTTTATCGTATTTGACAACGAATTTATCAAAATAAGAAGGAGAAAGATAAGGAGGGGTAGCATATTCGGGGCCTACTATTCGGAAAAGAGTAATTACTCCGTTTTTCAAAAGATATTCCAGATAATTATAAACTCTCTCATAAGCATTATCTAAGAGTTTGGTTATTATCTTCTCTTCAGTGAGAGTAAAAATAAGAAAATCGGAAAAGGAGAAAAGTTCGGCTACTAAACATAAAGGGTCAGGCAAATCTACTAATAGAATCCCTTCATCCCCTAATTTCTCATCAGCTTCTTTAAATCCCTCTACTTTTGGAAAAACAGGAGTATAAGGAAGAGATAAAACCTTTTTTATATCATCTATACTCTTACAGAAAGGCTCTTTCGTCCAGCTCGTATGTATTCCTTCCTCTTCCCATCTTATACTCTGGATTTCCCCTTCAGGAGTATTAATTATAGTTTTGGTGAGTTTTCTTTTACCCTCAAGCCATTTTTCTTCTTTTAAATCGCTTTCTTCTATTTGGGTGAAAAAGAAGGTCCTCCTCCCTTCCCAATCTGGAGACCAAAAATACATCTTGTCTGTCTTACCTTTCGCATAATTTAAAATCTCCACATATTCTGGAGCTTGATAGATCCAGGAATCATAAAAACCATCAAATTCATATAAGGACAGAGGAACCCTGTCTGTGGGTTCTCCTTTTAAAATTTTCAGAAGACGTTCTCGGGAACTATAAGAACCTATTTTAGAGGAAATTTTATGGACCTCCCTGTGCGAGAAGACTTATATATTCCTAAAATAATTTCTACTGCTTTTCTTCCCTCTTCTCCATTGACTAAGGGCTCTCGATTCTCTCTTATGGCTTTCACCATTTCCTCAATTTGCACTCTATGTCCTTCTTTTCCCATTGCCGTGGGTTTTGCTGATGTTCCTGTCTTCTTTTCCTCAGTTTCTTCCTTAATTTTGCTTTTTTCTCCTTGAAATTCCCAGCGGGTAATCTTCTCATCCTCTATTATTACTGTTCCTCTTTCTCCGTGAATTTCCAGTTTTCGAGAAAACCCTGGATAAACAGAGGTCGTTGCCTCAATTACACCCAAAGCTCCGTTTTTAAAGTTCACTACCGCCGTAGCTGTATCTTCTACTTCAATTTTCCGAGCTAAGGTCTTTGTATAGGCATAAAGAGAATCTACGGGTCCCATAATATATTGAAGAAGATCTACCCCGTGAATAGCTTGATTCATTAGAGCTCCTCCTCCATCGAGTTTCCAGGTTCCTCTCCATTTTCCACTATCGTAATATTCCTGAGAGCGATACCATTTATTATACATATCCCCCAATACTAACTTTCCTAACTTTCCTTCATTTATAGCTTTCTTTAATTTTTTTACAGAGGGAAGAAATCTACTTTGGAAAATCACTTCCAGCTTTACATTTGCTTTCCGGCAGGCGGAAATCATCTCATCACACTTTTCTAAGGTGATTTCCATTGGTTTTTCTACTATTATATGTTTGCCTGCTTTTGCCGCTTCTATGGCTATTTCTCCATGTGTTCCACTGGGAGTACAGATATTAACTACATCTATATCATCTCTTTCTAACATCTTACGATAGTCACTATACCAATCGACTTTATTTTCCTGAGCTACTTTCTTCGCTCTTTCTTCAACCATATCGGAGACAGCTATAAGCTTTGCTCCCTCTGTGTGAATAATGCCATAAATATGCCAGGGAGTAATCACTCCACAGCCGATTACTCCAAATCCCAGTTCTTTAGCCATATTCATCCTCCTCCACATTTTCTACCATTCATTATATTCGCATTTCTTAAGTTGTCAAAAAACAGGATATCAATGAGAATGAGACTTTCTCTTAAAATTTTAAGGAAAAGCCAGTACTGACCTACCTCTTACAGAGCACTTGACACCCGGGAAAATTATATTATTATAATAATGAAAATCATTATCAATATAATTGAAGATCAGGAGTAGAAAAATGCCGGGGCCTCCTTGGAGTCATCAAAGATTAAGGAACAGGGGATTCCGGTTAACTTTGCCGCGGCAGGCAGTTTTGAATATCTTTAACCAGAATCCTCGGCATTTAACTGCCGAAGAGGTATTTTTCTTAGTTCATAGAAATTACCCCGGGATTGGTTTAGCTACTGTATACCGCACCCTGAATCTTTTAACTCAAATGAGACTCATTCACAAATTTAACTTTGGTGATGGACGTAATCGCTATGAATTGGCTTCTAAATTTAAAAAGAAATACCATCATTTAGTCTGTGTGCAGTGTGGGAAGATAATTGACTATGATAGTCCTACAGAAAAAGAAGCAGATTCTATTAAAGAGATAGAAAAAGAGTTAGTCAATAAATATAAATTTAAAATAAATTCCTATCAGATACATTTTTACGGAATATGCAAGGACTGTCAAAATAAGCAAGGAGGTGAGTAAAATGCCAAGAGGCTTTGGCAGAAGAGGTTTTTGGTGGCGAGGATACTGGGGATGGTATTCTTTCTATAGGCCATGGATACCTCGATGGTGGATGACTCCTTATCTTCCCTATTGGGCTCCTTATATTCCTTATGCTCCTTATTGGGTATAATTAGGAATTGAAAAATAATAAAAAATGAAGAGGAGGTGAAAAAAATGCCACTGGGATTAGGTCCTGCAGGATGGTTTTTATACCCCGGGTTTAACCCTTATATAGGAAATCCATATTGGAGATATGGTTATCCCGGATACGGTTATCCCCTATATGGTTATCCCGGATACGGTTATCCCCTATATGGATATCCCGGATACGGTTATCCAATGAGTAAAGAGCAAGAAAAAGCAATGTTAGAGCAGGAAGCAAAAGTTTTGGAAGATCAACTTACCCAAATTAGAAAAAGATTGGAAGAGCTTGGAGAAAAATAAATTTTATAAAGGATTAAAATTAATAAGGAGGTGATTATCTATGCCAGCCGGAGATGGAACTGGACCCTTAGGGTTAGGACCGATGACAGGAAGAGCTGCTGGATATTGTGCAGGATTTCCTGTTCCTGGGTTTATGAACCCCTTAGGAGGAAGATTAGGCTTAGGCTTTGGATGGGGTCGAGGTTTCTGGCCATACGCTTATTATGGTGCGAGAGGATTCTTCCCTCTACCCTATTACGGTTACAGGATGCCTTATGCTGGTTATGCTTATCCTTATGGATATTTACCCAGAGTTTGGTAGTAATAAATAGTTGGTTTAAATAATTATGCGAGGAGGTGAGTGGAATGGGAGGATACGGTCATAGAAATATGTACTATCTTACAGGATTACCGGGATGGATGAGATTTGGTTTTTCTCCAGGGTGGATAGGGAGAAGTCCTACAGGATTAGGTCCCGCGGCAAGTTATCTTATGAGTGGCCAATGGCCAACTCCCCAAGCAGCGGCTTATTGGCAGGCTATGCAAGCAGGACAAGCATCTTATCCAGCTTTTGGGGGAGTCGGAGCTACACCTTACAATTATCCACCAGCAGGAGGGGCTCCTTCTATGGGAATTTCTCCAGGAATGGCTCCATTTGGGCCCCAACCCGATCCCGAACAGGAGTTAAACTTCTTAAAAAATCAAGCAGATGCTTTGAAGAATCAAATTGAACAGATTAATGCCCGCATTAAAGAACTGGAAGAACAAAAAGGCTCAGGATAATGAGTATAACCAATAGGGGACAGGTAAAAACCTGTCCCCTATTCAGAATAATTACGGGGTTGAAGGTTGCATAATAAAGTAAACTGAATTAAGATTACTAAATATAATCGTAGGGGGATTATATGAAAATAGCAATATCAGCTGCAGGACCAAATTTAGAGGATATGGTAGACCCAAGATTGGGACGCTGTCAATATTTAATTATTGTAAATCCAGAAACAATGGAGTTTGAGAGTATTCAAAATTCCAATACAGGAGTAATGCATGGAGCAGGTATTCAGACTGCTCAAATGATAGCCAATAAAGGCGCTACTGTAGTTCTTACCGGTAATTGTGGACCCAACGCTTTTCAAACTCTCTCAGCTGCAGGAATTCAGGTAATAACAGGGGTTAGTGGACAGGTAAAGGAAGCTGTGGAAAAATATAAAAAGGGAGAATTTCAACCCACCGCTCAAGCAAATGCCCCCTCTCATTTTGGAGGAGGAAGGGGTATGATGGGTGGTGGAATGGGTAGAGGTAGAGGAATAGGAATAAGTCAAGGAGGAAGATTTCAAACGACATCTTTTAGTGACGCAGAAACTTTAAGATCCTCTAATATGAGTAAAGAAGAAAAATTACAATTCTTGAAAAATCAAGCCCAGGTTATAGCAGAACAATTAGAACAAATTAATAAAAGAATTAAAGAGTTAGAAAAAGAAAAATAATTAAAGGAGGAGAAAATGCCCAGAGGAAATGGAACAGGCCCCTTTGGTGGAGGAAGAGGTAGAGGAGGCGGTAATCGGCCGGGTGCCGGTCCCGGCGGAAAATGTGTATGTCCAAATTGTGGAGCTACTGTCTCTCATCAAAGAGGGGTTCCGTGTTATCAGGTAAGTTGCCCTAAATGCGGAACTAAAATGGTAAGAGGGTAAAGAATTGATTATCTCAGTAGCCAGTGGTAAAGGAGGGACGGGGAAGACTACAGTAGCAGTCAGCTTAGCTTTATCCTTAGGTAATGATATTCAGTTCCTGGATTGCGATGTAGAAGAACCAAATGCTCATATTTTCTTAAAGCCAAAGATTACTCGTATTCAATCTATCAATGTATTGATTCCTCAAGTAGACGAGGAGAAATGCACCTATTGTGGGAAGTGTGCAGAGGTATGCTCCTATAACGCCATTGCTGTAATTAAAAAGAAAGTTTTGTTTTTTCCTGAACTTTGTCATCACTGTGGAGGATGTAGTCTTCTCTGTCCCCAGAAAGCTATTGAAGAAGTTCCTCGAGAAAAGGGGATAGTTGAAGAGGGAAGAGCTGGTTCTATTCATTTTCTTCATGGAAGACTTACCGTTGGAGAAGCAGTATCTCCTCCTTTGATTAGAGCAGTTAAAAAATTTGCTCGTAAAGATAAGACTACTATAATTGATGCTCCCCCAGGAACATCCTGCCCTGTAATCGAAGCAGTCAAGGGAAGTGATTTTTGTGTTTTAGTTACCGAACCCACTCCTTTTGGTTTAAACGATTTAACTTTGGCTGTGGGAATGGTTAGAGAATTAAAGATACCTCTTGGAGTAGTAATTAATCGGGCAGATTTAGGAGATAAAAAAGTTGAGGAATACTGTTATAAAGAAAAAATTCCTATTTTAATGGAAATTCCTATGGATAAAGAAATTGCTATAGCTTATTCTAATGGTGTTCCTTTAGTGGAAAGAAAACCCGGGTATAAAGAAAAATTTAAAAAGTTATACCAGAAAATTATTGAAGAAAGAGGATAATGTTTTTAATTATTAGAAGTAGTTGAGAGGAAGTTTTTTATGAAGCAAATTGTAATTATTAGTGGTAAAGGCGGGACAGGAAAGACAGTTATTACTGCAAGTTTTGCTGCTTTGGCTAAAAATAAAGTTATGGTAGATTGTGATGTAGATGCGGCAGATTTGTATCTTTTACTTCATCCAGAGATCAAAGAGACTTATGGATTTACAGGAAGAGTGGCAAAAATAGATGAAGATAAGTGTATTCAGTGTGGGAAGTGCCAGGAAGTTTGCCGATTTGAAGCCATAAATAACTTTATAGTTGACCCTATCTCTTGTGAAGGATGCGGGGTTTGCTCTTATATTTGTCCTCAAGAAGCAATTAAGATGAAACAACACCCTGCAGGAAATTGGTTTATCTCTGAAACTAAATACGGTCCATTAATTTTTGCAAAGTTGGGAATTGCTGAGGAAAATTCAGGAAAATTGGTGAGCCTGGTTAAACAAAAAGCAAAAGAGATTGCTCAAAATCAAAAAAGAAATTTTATTATCATAGATGGACCTCCAGGGATTGGTTGTCCGGTGATTGCCTCTTTATCAGGGGTAGATATTGCTTTAATTGTTACTGAGCCTACTCTTTCGGGTATTCACGATTTGGAACGTGTTGCTAAGGTTTCTTATCACTTTGGTATTAAGACGAGGGTCTGTATAAATAAATATGATTTAAATCTTAAGATGTCGCAAAATATAAAAGATTTTTGTCAGACTCATAATATTGAGATAATCGGCGAAGTCCCTTTTGACATAGTAGTTACTAAAGCTCTAACTATGGGTAAACCGGTAGTAGAATATTCTGATAATGAAGTTTCTTCCCGGATAAAGAAAATGTGGGAAAAGCTGGAAATTACTTTATAAGGAAAGAAAAATGAAAAAGACAAATGATATATTTTCCAAACAAGAGGAACAAAGAAGAAAAATTAAAGAAAGAATGGAAAAAATTAAATACAAACTTCTCATTATAAGTGGAAAGGGAGGAGTAGGTAAGAGCACAGTGGCGGTTAATTTAGCTTATGGTTTACTCTTTCAGGGGGGAAAGGTGGGCATTTTAGATGTAGATATTCATGGACCGAGCATAGCTAAAATGCTCGGAATTGAAAATTGTCGATTATCCAGTTCCGATGATAATATTATAGAGCCTATTAACATTACTCCTCATTTGAAAGTAATTACTATTGCTTCTTTACTTGAGAGCGTGGATACTCCGGTGATTTGGCGTGGCCCTTTAAAGATGAAATTAATCTCCCAATTTTTAGGGGACGTTAATTGGGGAGAGCTCGATTATTTAGTTATTGATTCTCCTCCGGGAACAGGGGATGAACCCCTGAGTGTGGCTCAACTTATTCCAGAATTAGATGGGGTAATAATTGTTACTACTCCTCAGGAAGTGGCTTTGCTTGATTCTCGGAAATCAGTTAATTTTGCTAAATCTTTAAAGGTTCCGGTGATAGGAATAATAGAAAATATGAGTGGACTTATCTGTCCTTACTGTGGGAAAAAAATTAATCTTTTTAAAAGTGGGGGAGGAGAAAAGGCAGCAAAAGATTTTAAAGTTCCCTTTCTTGGTAAGATTCCTATTGAGCCCGATATAGTAGAATCTACAGATAAAGGTAGACCTTTTATCCAGACTTATGCAAAAACAAGGACAGCAAATTTGATGGAAGAAACTATAACAAAAATTAGGGGAATAGTAGAGAATAAAAAATAGCAAAAATAGAGGAGGAAATTAAATGTTTGATTTAAGAGTGCGCAAATTCGGCGACCCTATTCTCAGAGAAAAAGCAAAATGGGTAGAGAAGATAACTTCTGAGGAAAGAGATTTATTATTTTGTATGGCGAGGATAATGGCGGAAAATGAAGGAGTGGGTTTAGCGGCTCCCCAATTAGGCATAAATAAGAGGATTATTATTGCTGATACCGGGAAGAGCCTATTAAAGTTAATTAATCCTCAAATTTTAGAGAGAGAGGGAGAAGATCTTCTTTCTGAAGGGTGCTTAAGTCTTCCTGAAGTTTTTGTTCCCGTGAATAGAGCAAGCAAGATTAAAATAGAGGGATTAAATGAGAACAAAAAAATAATAAACCTTACCATTGAAGGCTTCCTTGCCCGTATTATCCAGCATGAGATTGATCACCTTAATGGAGTTCTTATTATTGACTATGCTTCTCCAGAAAGGAAGGAGAAAATTAAAAATAACTTAGAAAAAATAGCTAATCATACCAGAATGATTCTTAAGGTAAAGGAGAAAAGGAAATATCAAAGGAAAATATAATGCTTAAAGTAAGAGAAGAATTGTGTATAGGCTGTGGTTTATGCGCCCGATCTTGCCCCACAGGAGCAATAAATATTATTTACGGTAAGGCACACATTGATGAAAAGAAATGTATTCGGTGCTACCAATGTAAGAGAATTTGTCCCCGAGGAGCAATTGTTGAGATAACTGAACCTGCAGTTCCTGTTTCTTTAAAAACTCTTAAGAACGATGTTCAGAATCTTGAAAAGCAAATAGAGGAAATTTTATATAAGATTGAAGAGCTTAAAAGAGGAGCTCACAGGTAAAAGTAAGGAAATTGTCATAGATTTCTTTTTCCAGGGAACATCAGGAAATAAGTAATAGAAAGAGAGATATTTTAATGATAATGACCAATCCAAGAGGAGGGTAGGATGCAAATTAAAGTAATCTGTGATAATAGAATCTACAATGACAAGCTGGATATTTGTTGGGGATTATCTTGTTTAATAGATGAAGTTCTTCTTTTTGATACCGGAGAAAGTGAAAAAGTTTTGCTTGGAAATATGCAAAAATTAAACGTCTCTGTGGAGAATATCTCTA
>JAGGVN010000105.1 GCA_021158005.1 Candidatus Aerophobota bacterium
AAAGAGGATATGGAATATATGGGACCGGTGAGGTTGCAGGATGTAGAGAAAGCACAGCAAAAGATTGTAGATATAATAAGGACTCTGGAGGAGAAGGGAGAAATAGTAATTAGAGGTAGAGGAGGAAAAGAGGAGGAAATAATTGTTTAAAATTTATTTTAAAGAACCTTTAAAAAATGCTTACCAGGTTTCTGAAGAGGAAGCAAAAGATTACTATCTAATAAATTGTAACAAAGAAGGGAAGAATGCTCAACAAAATTGTTTAAATTATCAAATTCAAGAGAAAGTAAAGGAAAAATTTCATATAGAGAAGCTGGAGAAGGAGCTTGAATTGGTTTTAAAATTATTCAAAGAAATGATAAAGGAAATAGAGGAAGAGAAAGCTAAAATGGTTGCTGAAGGTAAAAAAGAAATAATAAAAGTGGCAGTGGCTATTGCGAAGAAGATAATAAAAAAAGAGACTCAAATAGATCCCGATATTATTTTAAGAGTTGCTGAAAGTGCTTTTAAGCAAATAATAGATGCTAAGAAAATTGTTGTCAAAGTTAACCCTAATGATAAGAAGAAAATAAAGGAAATGATAGACCTAAAAAAAGAAAAGAGTAATATTCAAATAGAAGAGGACGAAAGAGTACAACGAGGTGGATGTCTTATTACTACAGATAAAGAGATTGTAGATGCTCAAATTGACCATCAGGTAAAAGAGGTAGAAAAAGCCTTAATGGAGATAGGAAGTGAGTAATTATTTTTCTTATTTAGAAGTTATAAAAAAGATAACTCCCATTAAAATAGAAGGAAGAGTAACCCGAGCTGTAGGCTCTATAATAGAGTCCCTGGGGCCTTCTGCTTCCATAGGAGAAATATGCTACCTGCATCCTCGGAATGAGAAAAAAGAAATTCAAGCAGAAGTAGTAGGATTTAAAGATAATAAGATACTACTAATGCCTATAGAAGAAGCAAGAGGAATAAGTGCAGGAGCGATAACAATCGCTAGTGGGCATCCTCTTACAGTGAAAGTAGGAGAGGATCTTTTAGGTAGAGTGATAAATGGTTTAGGAAAGCCTATTGACGGAAAGGGAATTCTTAAAAGCAAAGAAGAATATCCTGTTTATACTACTCCTGTTTCTCCTTTAAATCGTCGAAGAATTAAAACTCCCCTTTCTGTAGGAATAAGAGCTATAGATGGTCTACTTACCTGCGGTAAAGGGCAAAGATTGGGGATATTTGCAGGAAGTGGAGTAGGAAAAAGCTTACTCTTAGGGAAAATGGCTAAGCATTCTCAAGCTGATGTAAATGTTATTGCTCTTATTGGGGAAAGAGGGAGAGAAGTTCAGGATTTTTTAGAAAAAAGCCTTGGAGAAGAAGGATTAAAAAAGTCGGTAGTGATAGCAGTAACTTCAGATCAATCAGCTTTATTAAGAGTAAAAGGAGCATTTGTTGCTACTACTATTGCTGAATATTTCCGGGATCAGGGTTTAGATGTTCTTTTAATGATGGATTCAATAACTCGTTTTGCTATGGCACAAAGAGAGATAGGGGTAGCCGTAGGAGAACCACCGGCTACCAAAGCCTATCCTCCTTCTGTTTATGCCCTATTACCTCAACTCTTAGAAAGAGCAGGGTCTTTCCTCAAAGGAACTATTACTGCTTTTTATGCTGTGCTGGTAGAAGCTGATGATATAAATGAACCTATCTCAGATACTGTGCGGTCTATTCTCGATGGTCATATTATCCTTTCTCGAAAATTAGCCAGCAAAAGTCATTATCCGGCTATTGATATCTTAAATAGTATAAGTAGATTGATGATTGATGTGGTAACTCCAGAACATTTAAGAGCAGCTTGCAAACTAAGGGAGGTTTTAGCAACTTACGAAGAAGCGGAAGACTTAATAAATATTGGGGCTTATGTTAAAGGAAGTAATCCTCAAATAGATTATGCTTTAAAAATGATTAATAAAATAAATGATTATCTAAAACAGGATCTTGATGAATATACCCCTTATGGAGAGTCTATAGAGCAACTGGTAGAGATGTTCAAAGAATGAAAAAATTCATTTTCCCTCTTCAGTTTCTACTGGAATATAAGGAAAAAAAGGAAAAGAAGTTAAAAAAGGAGCTAGCAGAAGTTATAAAAAAATGGAGAAGAGAGGAAGCATTTTTAAATAAACTCAAAAAAGAAGAGGAAGAATGTCAATTCCTACTAAGACAAAGAAATAAAGAAGGAAAAATTTCCTATATTATTCTTTATCAATCATATTTAGAAAGGTTGGCTCAAAAAATTAAGAAGCAAGAGATGAAAGTAAGAGACATTTTCTTAAAGGTAGAAGATAAAAGGGAAAAGCTAATCAGAGCTTCTACTGAGAAAAAAACTGTAGAAAATCTTAAGCAAAAGAGATGGATGGAATTTATAGCTTCTGCAAAAAAAATGGAACAAAATTTTCTTGATGAGAGCGCTACTATTAAATTTAATGCTTGGAAGAATAATTCTTAGTTTCTGGTAGCCGGTAGTTGCGGGCTCAGAACCTGCGTAAAGCAACTTGAAGGTTGCGGCTCCCAAATTTAACAAACTAGAGTGCAGCGAGGTGTTCTTTGCGCATTTTAAAGACTATCCTGATAGTGCTGGGATTATTTATTCTGTTTGTAGGATTGATGCTTATAAGGAGGGGAATTCTGGCTAAAGATAAGTTTTTCTATCTAAGAGAAGTTCCTAAGGTATGGATGAAAAAGATACCTCTTTTCTCTTCAGAAGTTCCTCAAGAAGAGAGTGCTTGTGAAGAAGAAATTATTCTCTCTCTTAAAAACATCCAGGAGAAGCAGGAGAAACTGGCAAAAAAAGAGGAAAAGTTAAAGGAATTTCAAACTTATCTTTCTCTTCAAAGGGAAGAACTAAAAAGAGAAAGTGAAAGAATTGTTGCTTTGAAAGAAGAGTTAGAGAAAGACATAGAAGAGGAAAGAATTAAATATAATGAGAGGATCAGCTGGTTAGCTAGTATATATGAAGAGATGCAACCGGAGGAAGCCAGTCCTATTATAGAAAAATTAAGTGATGAGCTTGCTGTTTCTGTCTTATCCCAAATGGAAGAGCGTCAAGTAGGTAAGATATTAGGAATAATGGACCTTTCTCGAGCAATAGAATTATCGGAAAAAATAGGTAAAGATGTAATAACCCAACTACTTAAAGAAAGTGAGAAAAAATGAGGATTCCTTTATTAAAAATTTTAGGTAAAAAAGAATCTTCGGCTACTTATGAGATAACAAAAAAGATAAAAAGAAAAGAAAAGAAATTTCAGAAGTTTCTTGGAGAAGCTATATTAAATCTTCAGGGAAGCCAGTCTCTTCTCCCCGGGACTTCTTCTAATTTATCTCTTAAGGGAAAATCTTCTTTATTTATCAAAACATTTAATAAAAAATACCCGGAAAATATTAATTTAGTCATTTCCCCTAAACAAAAAGGTTCTCCTTCATCCTTAAAAAAGACTCCTCATCCTTCTTTAATAAAAGAAGATTTAAATGAGAAAATACTGAAGAATCCCAAACAGGTAAAATCTTTAAAGATTATCCCGGGCAAAGAAGATAAGATTATTACCTCCAAGAGAGAGAATATTTCTTCTTTAAAAGATTTATCTTTATCAAAGATTAAGGAAAAATCGGAAAATATTAATTTAGTCATTTCCCCTAAACAAAAAGATTCTCCTTCATCCTTAAAAAAGACTCCTCATCCTTCTTTAATAAAAGAAGATTTAAATGAGAAAATACTGAGGAATCCCAAACAGGTAAAATCTTTAAAGATTAAGGAAAATCTTGAGGATACTACTCAGACAAGAGAAAACAGAAAAAAAAGTGAGGTTATTCATCGTTTCCAGTCTTCTTTATCCGGGAATCTTGAGGAAAAATTTGCGAGCAAAGTAAACAGTCATCCCTTAACTCAAAATGTAGTTTTTTCTCACTTTGAAGAGGAAAGAAATTTAATGACTCAAATTGTAGCTAAAATAAAATTTCTATACGAACATCAGGATAAAAGCAAGGGAACAATAATTCTCAAAATAGAGCATCTGGGAATCATTCGTCTCCATCTTTCTATACAAAAAGCTGATTTATCATTAAATATGCAAACCTTAAATCAAAAGACAGGAGAGCTCATTCAGAGAAACCTTGAGTATCTTAAAAGTTCTTTGGAAAAAGAAGGGCTATTTTTAAAAGATTTTACTCTTTCCTATGACCAAAATTCAGATTTTAATGAAGGAAGAGAGCAGGAGAAAAATCTTCTTCATTATTCAGGGAGAAGAATTTTTCCTATTGGAGAGGGTATTTTCCCTGAACGAGGGAGAAATATAATAGTAAGCGAAGAGTATCACTATGTCAACTATTTAATTTAAAAAGAAGGGGGTGAAAACTATGATTGAAAAAGTAGGGGAAGAAGATTTTTTTCTTCCTGAAGCTCAAACTTATCCTCAAACCTTAGATAAAAACACTTTTCTGAAGCTATTCATCGCTCAGTTAGAAAATCAGGATCCTTTATCTCCTATGGATAGTAAACAATTTATTACCCAGATGGCCCAGTTGAGCACCTTAGAAGAATTAACTAATTTAAATGCTAATCTTTTTCAAATGCTTCAGGCTCAGGTTATTTCTCAAACTGTTCAACTTATTGGATTTGAAGCTAAGGCAGAAGATCTTGATACCGGCGAAGTAATTGAAGGTAAAATAAGCGGAGTTGAATGGAAGGAAGGAATTCCCTATCTATTAATGGATGATAGGTATGTCCCTTTATCATATATTACAAAAATATATAAAGAGGAGGTTAACTAAAATGATGCGTTCACTTTTTGCCGGAGTATCCGGCTTACGAAATCATCAGGTGCAAATGGATATTATCGGGAATAACATTGCTAATGTAAACACGGTGGCTTTTAAGTCCTCTCGCTGTCTTTTTCAGGATATGCTTAGTCAAACTCTAAGATCAGCAGGAGGACCTACAGAACAAAGAGGAGGAATTAACCCTCAGCAGGTCGGATTGGGTATGAGTATAAGTTCTATAGACACAATACTTAGCCAGGGTAATCTTATGTCTACTCAAAAAAAGACAGACCTGGCTATTCAAGGAAGAGGATTTTTTATTTTAAGTGATGGAACAAATCGATATTATACCCGTGCGGGGAACTTTGATTTTGATATTAACGGAAATTTAGTTAATCCCAGCAATGGATATATAGTTCAGGGTTACACATCTATTGGAGATACGCTGGGAAAAGTAGTTGAGAATATTCAAATAGATTTTTCTCAAAGTCTTCCTGGCCGGGTAACTACCGAAGTAAATTTTGCAGGAAATCTTAATTCAGAGGTAGTGCCAACCTCTGCTTCTCCCAGTGCTCTTCTTATTAAACTCTTTGATACAGAAGGAAAGGGGATGAATCTTCACATCGGAGACAAGATTACATTTTCTGGAACTGTAGGGGCGACAAATATTACTGGTTCCTATACCGTTACCGAAAATTCCAATTTATCTGACTTAGCTTATGCTTTACAGGAAGCTATTCGGTTAGCAAGTGGAGGAGAAGAAACAGTAACTATTCAAAGTGATGGTAAATTATGTGTTACTACTGATAGTTTAGATATTACCGGTCTTAAAATGGAGTGTACGGGAAAGGATGAATTTAATGACTATGGATATATTGGGGATATTCTTGCTGGTGATGTGGGATATACTGCGGAAGGCTCCCGGGTGGCTGATTATACAACTTTTGTTACTGCTTATGATTCTCTGGGAAATCCTGAAATTATTACTTTACTTTTTGCAAAAGATACAGAGGCTGGCGCAAGCAACACCTGGAACTGGCAGGCAATTGTTCCCTATGAAAGTGGTTCTTTTCCTACGGGTGATAGAGGAATTTTAGAGTTTAATGCTGATGGTTCTTTAGCTAATGGAGCCGTTAAGCAAATTACTTTTGATCCTGATGGTGCAGGAGGCGCAGACGAAATGATGGTAAATCTCACCTTTGGAACCTTAAATAAATTTGATGGGATTACTCAGTTTGCGGCTCCCTTTTCGGCGACAGTGAAGGATCAGGATGGGTTTGCCAGCGGAACTCTTGATGATATCTCTATTGATGATGCGGGAATTATTACAGGAATATTTACCAATGGGGTTAACAAAACTCTTGCTCAAATTGCGTTAGCTAATTTTGCTAATCCTGGAGGGCTATATAAAAAAGGAGAGAATCTTTATCAGCAGTCTCTTAATTCCGGTCTTCCTCAAATAGGGGAACCGGCTACGGGGAATAGGGGAACTATTGCTCCTTCTACTCTGGAGATGTCTAATGTTGACCTGGCACAGAGTTTTACAGAGATAATTCTTGCTCAAAGAGGATTTCAAGTTAATGCTCGGGTTATTACTGCCTCCGATCAAATACTGCAGGAATTAGTTAATTTAATAAGGCGATAAAAGCGCGAGGCTTGTCCTCCACCTATTAGGTTGTGCATAAAAACGGAGGCTATGAGTTTTGCGACTACCCTTAAAGAAAGGAGTTATAATGATAAAGGTAACTCATTTTAATGGGAGGAAAATGGCAATTAATGCTGAGCTTATTCAATTTGTGGAAAGCACACCGGATACGGTAATTACCCTGATTAACAAAGAGAGAATCCTGGTGAAAGAATCTGTGGATGAGATAATAAAGAAGGTAATTAATTATCGACGCTCAATTAGAAAAGAGATAAATTAATTTTTCTGAAGAAATGGATATTACTACCCTGATAGGGATTATGAGTGGCGTAGGGATGGTCCTCATTGCTATTTTTATGGGAGGAGGATTATCTATCTTTATTAATATTCCCTCTATGATGATTACTATGGGAGGGACTATAGGAGCTACTCTTATTAATTTTCCTTTTTCTAAGGTTGTGGGAGTGATGAGTGTGGTAAAGAATGCTTTCTTCCATAAAGGAACTTCGCCAGAGGGGATTATTAAGTTATTAGTTAATTTTGCTACTATTGCCAGAAGAGAAGGTCTTCTGGCTCTGGAAGAAAAATTATCTACTATTCATGATCCTTTTCTTCGGAAAGGCATCCAGTTAGCTATAGATGGGACTCCCTTAGAAACGACAAGAGATATATTAAGGACTGAGATTGATTACCTGGAGAGTAGACACAAGGTAGGACAGGAGATATTTACTGCTATGGGGACCTATGCTCCTGCTTTTGGAATGATTGGGACATTAATCGGTTTAATTCAGATGTTAAGAAAATTGGATGATCCCTCTAAGATTGGTCAGGGAATGGCTACAGCTTTAATTACCACTTTTTACGGGGCGCTCTTTGCTAATTTAGTATGTTTACCTATTGCTGGTAAGTTAAGAGTTCGTAGTGAAGAAGAGATTTTCTCTCGGGAACTTATTATTGAAGGAATTCTCTCTATTCAGTCAGGAGATAATCCTCGAGTTGTAGAGGAAAAACTAAAAGCTTTTATTGCTCCTCGTCTTCGAGAAAAAATAAGCGTGGAGAAAAAATGAGAAAGAAAAAAGAAAGGAGTGAATTGGGGCAAACAACCCCTGGTTGGATAACAACTTTTGGAGATACAATGTCATTACTTCTTTGTTTTTTTGTAATGCTCTTCGCCGCTACCTCACTAAATGAAGTGAAAGTAAAGCAAGGTTTAGGCTCTCTAAAAGGTGCTCTTGGAGGAATTGTAGAAGGAGTAAAGAAAGAGAGTATAATACCTCAAAAGGGGACAGTGGAAAGATTGAGCGAGGAGATGAAGGAATATATTGCTTTGGAAGGACTGGAGAAAGAAGTGAAAATAAGTAGTCTCTCCGAAGGGGTATCTATTAGTTTAAGTAGTCCTGCATTTTTTGATTCAGGCAAAGCTAAATTAAGAAAAGAGGCTTTCCCTTTACTCAATAAAATAATTACTCTTCTTAAAGAAATACCTAACCAGATAAGAATAGAAGGGCATACTGATAATTTGCCCATTCATACTGAGGAGTTTCCTTCTAATTGGGAACTCTCAGCGGCAAGGGCGATTAATGTAGGAAAATACCTAATTAAGGGGAAGATATCCCCGGAGAGAATAGGAGTTATTGGATATGCTGATTCTCGTCCTCTTTTCCCTAATGATACTCCAGAGCATCGTGCTTTAAATAGAAGAGTAGAAATTTTCATCTTGAAATA
>JAGGVN010000115.1 GCA_021158005.1 Candidatus Aerophobota bacterium
CCCCCTGGTAACAATCTCCTGACACATCTACCATTTAATTTTGACAAATATATTTTATTTATTATAATACTCTTTAAAGATTAATTTTTCTCTAAAGCGGTGAGCTTTTGAGGACAGGAATAAAGATTGAACTTTAAGAAGATAGAAGAAGGTTTTGTGAGTCTCTTTCTACCCGCTAATTGCAAAATATGTAATAAACCCCTGAACCCTCGGAATCGAAGTCTTATTTGTGAAGAGTGCTGGAATAAAGTTGAATGGCTGGAACCACCCTACTGCTCAATATGCAGTAAACCGCTTCCTGCCTATGAAACTTCCCCCAAAAATTCTTTTCCTATTTGTAGAAAATGCGAAAAAAATTCTTTTCATTTTAAAAAAGTTTTTGCTCTTACTCTCTATGAAGGGATAATGAAGAGAATAATTCATATCTTTAAGTATGAGAAAAAAATGAGCGTAATTAAGGGGATAAAGAAAATAATGGAGATTTATTTTAGTCGAAATCACCTTCCATTTTCTCATCTTCATATGATAGTTCCCATTCCTTTATATCGAAGAAAACTTAAAGAAAGAGGATTTAACCAGGCTGAACTTTTAGCCAGAATTATCTCTAAATACTTTAATATCAAATTAAATAAGAACAATCTTAAAAGAATTAAGTCTACTCAAAGTCAAACTAAATTATCGGCAAATGAGCGGATAAAAAATGTAAAGGGAGTCTTTAAGGTCAAAAACGGAAAAGAATTTTGGGAGAAAAATATTCTCCTGGTTGATGATATTTACACTACCGGAGCTACCGTAGAAGAAGCAGCCAAAATACTTAAGAGAGCAAAAGCTAAAGAAATATATGTCTTTGTCTTAGCGCGTGCCAATTTTTAACCCGATTGACAAATATCTTGTTTCTCTTATAATCGCCAGAAGATTAATTATTGAGAAGTAAATACTGAGTGAATAGAGCTAAAATTGACAAGCCTCTCAAGGTAAGCTGGTAAGAATAGAAAAGCTAAGTTATTTGTCTAAAGGTGGTTATTTATTAAAGTAAGGAAGGAGGTGTAATAAGTATGTCCGAAGAAGGAACAGTAAAGTGGTTTGATGACCGTAAAGGTTACGGGTTCATAGAAAGAGAGAACGGTAAAGATGTTTTTGTTCATTTTTCCAATATCCAGACAGATGGTTTCAAAAGTTTAGAAAAAGGCGAAAAAGTCTCTTTTGAAGTAGAAGATACTGATCGTGGACCACAAGCAGTTAAAGTAGTTAAAGTATCGGAACAAGGTTAGCCAATAAGATTACCATAAACTAAAACAACGAAATTTCATCGACTTCAGAGATAAGTATGCACTGACAGGAAAAGTTATGTTGATCTTGACACCTTAGAATCATAAGAAGGGGTTAACTCCGGCTGGATTAACAATCAGCCGGATCCCCTTCCAAAGGAGATTAAGGAATGCAACCAAATGTGAGAGGGATAGGCATCCAGGTAAGTGAAGATCTCTACAATTATATTAAGGAAAAACTTAAAAAATTAAATAAATATCTGCAAAAGGTTTTATATATTGATATAATAATAAAATTAGAAAGAAAAAGATTCTTTACAGAAATGAACACTTCGGTAGATGGGTTCATCATCCATGCACAAGCAGAAAGTAATGAACTCTATACCTCTATAGAAAAAGTAATCGATAAGGTAATTAAACAAGTGAAAAGGTATAAAGAGAAAATAAAATCTCATAAAATGCCCTCTTTTAAATATCCTGGCAGCAGTATCCCCAAGAATCTTAAAGAAAATAAATCTACTCAATTCCTCATCAGGCGGGATATAGCTAAGCCAATGAATGTAGAAGAAGCAATAATAGAGTTAAATTCTATTAAAAGAAATTTCTTCTTTTTCCTGAATAAAAATACTCATTGCATTAATGCCGTATATAAAAATAATGAAGGAAATATTGTTCTGGTAGAACCAGAAGTATAAGATTAAAAGGAGGAGACAATGCGGATAAAAGACTTTCTTCATAAAGAAGCAATTAAGGTAGGATTGAAATCTCACACCAAGGAAGAAGTATTGAAAGAATTGACTGAACTTCTGGAAAAGACAGGAGAACTTAGCGATAAAGAAAATTTTCTTAAAGTGATTAAAGAAAGGGAAGAGCTGGGAAGTACAGGAATTGGATATAATATAGCTATTCCTCATGCTCGTTTCTCAGGTATTAAATCCTTAGTGGGAGCATTAGGTATCTCTAAAGAAGGTATTGATTTTAAAGCTCTCGATAAAGAGCCAGTATATCTATTCTTTCTCCTGGCTGCTCCTCAAAATGCTTCCGGAGATTATCTAAAGGCTTTAGCTACGATCTCTCGATTCTTGAGGCGAAAAAGAGTTCGGGAGGCTTTAATGAAAGCAGAAAAGCCCGAAGATGTCCAGCGGATAATTGAAAGTGAAGAAATATAATTAACAAAGGAGAAGATAATGGGAAAGTATCTGTTTACTTCCGAATCTGTAACTGAGGGTCATCCTGACAAAATTGCTGATCAAATTTCTGATGCTATTCTTGATGCCATTATAGAAAGAGATCCCCGCGGAAGAGTAGCTTGCGAAACTTTAGTTACTACGGGACTTATATTTATTACAGGAGAGATTACCACCAAGTGTTATGTGGATATTCCTGAGATAGCGCGAAGGGTATTAAAAGAAATAGGGTATACCCAGGCAAGCTTTGGAATTGACTATAAAAGCTGCTCAGTAATTACCTCTATCCATGAACAATCTCCCGATATTGCTCAAGGAGTAGACAGGGATGGAGCCGGAGATCAAGGAATGATGTTTGGTTACGCCACTACAGAGACTCCCGAACTTATGCCTCTTCCCATAGTGTTAGCTCATAAACTTACTTTCCGCTTAGCAGAGGTAAGAAAGAAGAAAATCCTTCCTTATCTTCGTCCAGATGGAAAATCTCAGGTTACTGTTGAGTACGAAAACGGGTTCCCTAAATGCGTAAAAGCAGTGGTCATCTCTACCCAGCATAGTCCGGAAGTAGAAGTAGAAGATATAGAAGATGAAATAATAACAAAAGTAATAAAACCCTGTATTCCTGAAAAGTACCGAAACGAAGAAATGAGTTATTATATAAATCCTACAGGAGCTTTTAAGATAGGAGGCCCTTCAGCAGATACAGGACTCACCGGGAGAAAAATAATCGTAGATACTTATGGAGGAGTAGGGTCACACGGTGGAGGATGTTTTTCTGGCAAGGATCCTACTAAGGTAGATCGTTCTGGTTCTTATATTGCCCGTTATATTGCTAAAAACATAGTCGCTGCTGGAATTGCCCAAAAATGTGAAATTCAATTGGCTTATGTCATTGGAGAAAGAGAACCTGTTTCTCTTATGGTAGATACAGGGAATACAGGTAAATTACCCGAAGATAAAATAATAGAACTAATTCGGCGTAATTTTGACCTTACCCCCCGCGGGATAATCAAAACATTGGACCTCCTTCGCCCTATTTATAAAAAGACAGCCTGCTATGGCCACTTTGGTCGTAATGAGAAGGAATTTACCTGGGAAAAAACGAATCTTGCACCAATTTTAAGAAAAGAAGCCCATCTATAATTAAAATTCTCCGCTGGCCATTCTTCCCTTTATCTTCAATTTAGAGGAAATTGCATAAAAATTTTTTAAAGAGGGAGAGGGACTGTATTTTGTGGGAGCTGTCCCTTCCAGAAAAGCAAACCAGCGAGCATTTTTAGAATTAGGGGTAGCCAGAAGTCCGGTGCGTATATCAATCTTTTTAAAGACTATTCCCGGTGGAGAAGGAAAATCTTTAGCCGGTGTCCCCTCAAGTGCCTTTTTCATAAAATTTACCCACACTGGAATGCAAGCGACACTTCCAGTTATCTTCTCTCCCAGTGGACTTCCATCATCTTTCCCTATCCATACCCCGGTCACTAAATCGGGAGTAAATCCTATAAACCAGGCATCTTTAGTCTTCTCGGAATCCTCCTCACCTTTCTCTTTCCATCCTACTGTCCCTGTTTTTCCTCCACAAGGCCTATCAAAATTCATCAATCTAATTCTTCTACCTGTTCCATAGTTAACTGTCTTCTTTAACAAATCAATCATTATATAGGAAGTTTGAGGAGAGAGAACTATTTTTCCTTGAGGAAAATTTTCCTCAAGGATTTTCCCTTGGCGGTCTTCTACTTTCTGAATAAAGATAGGTTCAACTCTCACTCCATAATTAGCTATAGTAGCATATC
The DNA here is from genome assembly GCA_021158005.1 of Candidatus Aerophobota bacterium. Lineage (GTDB taxonomy): Bacteria > Aerophobota > Aerophobia > Aerophobales > JAGGVN01 > JAGGVN01. The sequence goes on from JAGGVN010000115.1 coordinate 4,246, forward strand.
CTTGCACCATCTCCATTAAGGAAAGAGAGGAAGTCCCTAAGGTAAGACTGAGATAAGGATTTAGCTTACTCCTGATACCCATTCGGTATGCATATTCAATTATCTTATCTATTCCCACTTCTTTAGATAATTTTACTGAAGAAACATTAATAGAATGAGCGAACATCTCCCAGAGGTATACCTTTCCCCAATAATATTTTTCATAATTTTCTGGTGACCAGATACCCGTAGGCGATTCAAAAGCAACAGGAGCATCATAAAAAGGACTAACAGAGGTAAATTTCTTACTATCAATAGCCGCCGTATAAGTAAAAAGTTTAAAGGCGGAGCCCGTCTGACGGTAAGCTTGCAAGGCACGATTAAATTCTCCGGCTGTCTCTTCAAAGAAGTCTCTCCCCCCAACCATTGCTTTCACAAACCCTGTATGAGGATCCATAGCTAAAAGAGCTCCCTGCCAGTCTTTCTCTTTTAAATAAGGAACTAATACTTCTTCTGCAATTCTTTGCATTTTTAAATCGAGTGTAGTATAGATCTTAAGCCCACCTTCCCAGAGATTTTTATCTCCGTATTTTTTTTGTATTTGCTGACGCACATATTCTACAAAATAAGGGGCATAATGAATAATATTTCCCAGTCTCGTTCTTTGCTTTCCTCTAACTACCTTTATAGGGATTTGTTTGGCTTCCTCCCATTCTTCCTTGGTTATGAAACCAAACTTATACATCTTTCTTAAAACGGAATCTTTCCCCTTAAGAGTGTGTTCAAGATGACTTAAAGGAGAATAATAAGTAGGATTTCGTTGAATAGTTACTAAAAAAGCCGCTTCGGCTAAATTTAACTCACTCAATTCCTTGCCCAGATAAAAAGAAGCTGCTTCCTTTACTCCATAAACTCCATTTCCAAAAGGTATTTGATTAAGATACATTTCGAAAATTTCCTTCTTACTATAGTTTCTCTCTATTTCAATGGCTAAAATTGCTTCCTTTATCTTCCGTGTAAGAGTTCGTTCCCACTTTAGAAAAAGACATCTGGCTAATTGCTGAGTAATAGTACTCCCTCCTTCCACAATTCTTCTCGCTTTCAAATTAGACCAAAGAGCTCTTAATATCCCTTTTAAATCTATAGCTCCATGCTCATAAAATTTTCTATCTTCTGAAGCCAGAAAAGCTTGCTGAAGAAGAGGGGGAATTTTTGAAAGAGGAACTACCTCTCGCCTCTGCCGAAAGAATTCTGCTATTACTTCCCCTTCCATTGAATACACCTTGGTAATTATACTGGGACGGTATTCTTTTAGCTGATCAATTCGAGGTAGATTCCTGAGGTCAGCCACAAAAAAGGCAGCGAAAATTCCTGAGCCAATTGATATAAGAACAAGAAATGAATAAAGAAAGATTTTTATTCCTTTTCTCATATAATATTTACTTTCTCCCCCAGAATATACTAAAAATTAAGGTAAGAATCAAACTAATAATAAGACAGGTAGATAAAGGGAAATAAAAACTGAAATGTCCCCGCCGAATATATATATCACCGGGGAGTCTTCCCAATAAAGGGATCTTGTTTCCGAATAAAAAGACTATCCCTAAAATTATAAACATTACCCCTATTCCTATCAATAATTTACCTATTAATCCTGACATTCTCCCGAACCTCAAAATAATTATATCACCTTCCCTGAAATTGTCTATCCCTTTTTAGTTAACAGGAGAGAAGAACTCGCCGAGTTAAATCTCCCCACCCCCAGGATAAATTACCTAAAAGAGAAATAATTTGACAGCTTTATCTGACTAATCTTAAATTAATCCTATCCTTAATGAGAAAAAAGTTGACAAAATATCTTCTTCAAACATAATATCTATGACTTTCCTAAATTTATTACAAATAAAGAAAAAAGTTACGGCAATATAGGAGATTCTGAAATGGGGTATGAGAGATAGATCAGGCGAAATTAGCCAGGTAAGTAGCCTTGATATGCTCTTGAAAAAGAAAAAATAGAGGAGGAAGCCCTCAAAAAAGTGAATACTGTAAGTTTACCCATCTCATTTATGGCGGGAGTATTATCTTTTTTCTCTCCCTGTATATTACCCCTTGTTCCCGCTTATATCTCCTACATTTCCGGTATATCAGTCAGGGAGCTAACTTCTAAAAATGGAATCTCTTTATTTAAGGGGAAAATTCTGATAAGCTCTTTGCTCTTTATAGGTGGATTTTCTTTAATTTTTGTAGGAATGGGGGCTACTATTACTACTTTCGGGAAACTAATTTCATCTCACATACTAATTTTCAGAAGAATTGCCGCCATCATAATTATAATTTTTGGGCTTCATCTTACAGGGTGGCTAAAGCTAAACTTTCTTTATTCTGAAAAGAGACTCAACCTAAGAATTAACCCCGGAATATTCAGTCCGTTTATTATGGGACTTGCTTTTGCATTTGGTTGGAGTCCCTGTGTGGGACCAATATTAGCCAGCATTCTCTCTTACGCTGCCACCCAGGAAACTCTCACAAAGGGTATCCAATTATTAATTGTTTATTCTCTGGGATTGGGAATCCCCTTCTTTATAACGGGGATAGCTACAAGTAGTTTTTTAAGATTACTCGCCAGAATAAAAAAGTATCTCCATTTAATTCAGGTGATCAGTGGCATCTTCTTAATCTTTATAGGAATATTACTTCTTAAAGAGGGATCATTCTTCTTATTTTAAAGATGAAAACAAAAAAATACCTACTCTATTCTTTATACGGAATAGTAATTATCGGTATAGTTTTGGTAATATACTTTTTGAAAGGTGTATTCTTTGTGGAGAAGGAAGCTACCTTTAATAATAAACCGCCGGTTATTACCCCCGAGGAAAAGCTTCCTCCTATGCCCAGAGGAAAACCGGCCCCAAATTTTTCTCTTAAGACACTGGATGGAAAAATTATAAGACTCTCTACTCTTAAAGGAAAAGTTATAATCATTGATTTTTGGGCAACATGGTGTCCCCCCTGTCGAGAAGAAATTCCTCATTTCATAAATCTTTACGAGAAATATAAGGATGAAGGTTTTCAAATGTTAGGAGTATTCTTAGATGATAATATAAATTCAGTAAGAGAGTTTGCTAAAAATTATAATATTAATTATCCCTTGCTCATCCCTGATGAAAAAATCCTTAAAGACTATGGTCCTATAATTTATATTCCTACTACTTTTATCATCTCTAAAGAGGGTTATATTTATAAAAAGTATGTGGGGTATAAAGGAGAATCTATTTTTGAAGACAATATAAAAACCTTATTAAGGAGAGATTAAAAATGCGAGAAAAAGTAGAAAGAATTCTAAGGGAAAAAATAAGGCCATTTCTGGCTCTCAAAGGAGGGGGTGTAGAGTTAGTGGAAGTAACTGAGGATAATATAGTGAGAGTAAAATTAAGCGGTGCTTGTGCGGGGTGTCCTTTTGCTCAGATAACTTTAACGAATATGGTAGAAAAAACTATTAAATCGGAAATTCCTCAAATTCGTAAAGTTGAAGCTGTACAAAGTTGAGTAAGAAAGTCTACAAAAAGGAGGAGAACAAAAATGATTATAGATGGTCATGTGCATATTGCACGACTTCAGACTACAAAGAATGAAAAAAGAACGCCAGTTACTCCCGAAAAATTAATTAAAAAAATGGACGAAGAAGGAATTGATAAAGCCATAGTTTTACCTATCGTTAGTCCGGAAACTGGCTTTTTCCCTTCTACCTGTCAGGAAGTTCTTAAAGCTTCTAAAAAATACCCAGATAGACTCATTCCTTTTTGCAATTTAGACCCCCGTGCAGCCGGGAATAAACCAGATACAGACTTTTCCTGGGTATTAGAAGAGTATAAAGAAGCTGGATGTAAAGGTGTAGGCGAAATTACCGCTAATCTTTACATTGATGATCCTCGGGTAAAGAATCTTTTTTATTATTGTAGCAAACTAAAATTACCAGTTTTATTCCATTTAGCAACAAAAGTTGGAGGAGTATATGGCTTAGCAGATAGTATCCATCTTCCCCGTCTGGAAAAAGTATTACAGGAATTTCCCGAGGTTATTTTTATTGGCCATGCTATGGCTTTCTGGTCAGAGATAAGTGCCAAAGTAGATGAAAAGACTCGCGGGGGATATCCTAAAGGTCCGGTAAAAGAGGGAGGAAGAGTGCCAGAGCTTCTAAAGAAATATCCTAATCTTTACGGCGACCTTTCCGCAGGAAGTGGATATAATGCTATTAGTAGAGACCCACACTATGGATATAAATTCTTAGAAGAATTTCAGGATAAGCTTCTTTTTGGAACAGACATTTGTTTCATTGAGCAAGAACTTCCTCAAGTAAAGTTTTTCAAGGAAGGACTAAAAAAGGGTAAAATTTCAAAACAAACTTATAAAAAGATAACCTGCGAGAATATAAAAAAACTTCTTGGAATATAGTTTTCA
>JAGGVN010000088.1 GCA_021158005.1 Candidatus Aerophobota bacterium
ATCACTTATCTTGTATATTATTTCCAATGCTTCTTTTGCGCATTCTTTAGCAAGTTCCTTTGATTTATTATCCAAATTGGGAAACGTAAAATAAATCCCATTTGTATCTTCGTAAATCACGTTTCCTACAGGAATTTCATTCTCAAATTTCTTCTTTAACTCTCTTTTAATGTTTTCAATAACCTCGCTTCTTGCCTGAATCTCTGCAATTTTTCTTCCCCTATTTATGAATTCCATTCCATCCCAACAAATACCAAATATTCTCCAGTTTAAATTCTGAGAATCCATATTTGCTCCACACACTATTGCTGCTAAAATAGATTTAAACAACGATGCCGTCGAATAAGAATGGTCCCATAGAGTAACATCATTGGCGGGAATTCTTGTTTCTCCCAGAGCATGGGAAAATGTTATTTTGAGGTTATTTATCAGAGTTTCTCTGAAGCAACCCATGTTTACCGTTTCTGAGACATAATTTCTAAATAGTCCGATCAGGCTATCTTCTAAGTCACCAAATCTTTTTTGAAGGCAATTTAGGTCAATTTTTTCTTTTGTATACCCAAAGGGCGAGGAAATAGTTGTGTTTTCTATGGACTGCTTTTTTCTCACCACACCTTTATCGTCTGCAGAATCCTTCTGGTCACACTTTTTCAATAATTTTATAATTTCGTTATTTGTTTTATTATGATGTTTTGTAATAAGTCTGTAGATATTTGTGGTTTTTGTATCTATTTTTATATCAAATTTGTTATGTTTAATAAGACTCACTAAATCAGGTTTTAAGAATTCATCAATATTTGCATGATCGAAATTTTCGATATGCTCTATTGAGTTTTTCTTAATAAAATCAGGATGACATTTTCCAATATCATGGAGCAATGCTCCAATTTCTCCTGTTAATATTGCTTCTTTGTTATTTTTAATTTTATTTATCTCTCCGCACATTTTTTCACCTCTTTTAGGACAGTTGAAAACACCATTTTAAACTCAGGCAAATCCCTCAGTTGATATCTCAAAGAACTTTCCCACGCCTCTTTAAAATCCTTCTTTCTATTTTTAAAATCCTTAATATTTATTTTTATATCCTTAAATCCGCATTTTTCCCAAAAAATATGCAGAATCCTCCTTTTATCCACCTTACTGTATAAACACCATACATCATATAGGTCTCTTGGCCTCGTCCTTTGAAATAAGCTTCTCATCTTTTCGGCCATTATCTCCTCAAGAGAATAGACCCTAACCTCGACTTTTAAGTCGTCAGAATAGGGATGGATTATCCTTTTCATATTCAGCGGCAGCAATATTTCTTCGTTTTCGGATTTTGTTATATCTATTTTTATTTTTGTTCTACTTCCACCTCCCTGCATGATTTGGAAATAAACATCTATCTCAAAACCGTTATCATTTTCCTGAAATTTGATATCTTCACTAAAATTGATCCCGCTTTCCTCTTTTACCTTTTTAACTGATCCCTCTATCACTGCTTCCAATTCCTCTTTAACGACCATTTCAAGTAGAGTAAAATCCAGGTCATCAGAGAATCTGTAATCACCAATATACGCTTTCCGTATGCCTGTTCCTCCTTTCAACACCATATTTACAGAAGAGAGAGGCTTTAATAACCAGTTTTGAGCATAATCTCTTTCAATTGTTGATACAGGAACTCCAAATTCTCTTGCCTTTTCTCTTATCTCCCTTCTTGTAATCATTCTAGCGCCCCTAAAACTTTCTCGTCTAAATTCACAACCAATCTCCACTTTGCATTTTTAAATCCTTTTTGTGGCATTGTCGGATCGAGATAGAGATAATTTCTTGTGTAAATTTCTGGAAGAGAAATGTCAATCCGCAATAAATCACACAAATACCCAAGTCTCCGTATTACTCCTGAGTTTCCAATTCTCTTTGTATAGTTAACCAGTTTACCCTTATCATACTTACCATTTCTCAAAGCCTTTGCCACCTCTATTATTCCACCGCAATATTGAGGCTTATCCAGACAATCAACTATTGTTTTCTCTTTATCTGTGATATTCACCTGCATTTCTTCTACCCACTCCTTGCGAATACCAAAAAGTTTTGATTCTTTTACTCTTATAAGCCTGTACTCAACTCCAGAAATTATTATCTTTTGCCTTTTCTTTCTCGCTGTCGTCTGAATAAAAACTGTATTGGGGATCTGTTCTGTTAAACCGTAAAAATGAAGGGCGCTCCAATAGGCTATTACATAAGGCTTTACGAGCATAGAACCCATAACAAATTCATTTAGCGTATATTTCCCCTTCTCAGCACCAAGAGGAATTATCATATATTTGCCTTTTTCTATTCGTTCAACCAACCCCCTCTTTTCAAACCTGTAAATAAGCTTCTTTAGACTTTCTCTGGACATCCCAGTTAGCTTTAAGGCTCTTTCAAAGGTGAATGTTTCACCCTCCTTTGCAAGAAGATTGAGCATATTTATTCTCATTTTTCATCACCATAGTTCCCATTTTTGTCCACTTTGGTGTATAAAATTGAGAAATATCTGTTTTAGGTCTTCAATCTCAGGATAAACTTTAACTTCGCTCTCTTTTAACTCTTCTATTACTCCAAATCCAGACGTTTTCTTCGCTGAAAATCCATAGGTATAAAACATCAACCCCAAAGATTCTGCTAAAAACTTCAGATCTTCTTCAATTTCTTCTTTCTTAAAATCTTTTCCCTTTGGATATGGAATATAGAGAAGATGGAACTCTCCTGAGGTACCAGGTTTCATGACTTCAAGAGGTATTGGGCCTCTTTTAGTAGGTGTTCTGGTATCTCTTTTTAAGGGTGTGATAACATCTTTTTTCGCATTTTCTTCAAAGAATGTTGGAAAGAAGTAAAGCCTGCCCTTTAATGGCTCATCCTCTTTGGGTTTTGAGCCAAAAAGCCTTTTGATAATATTTTTTCTTTCATCTTTCTTGCATTCAATCTTTTCTGCAGCGAATCTCAAATGGCCTTTCCATGTTGAAGGTCTCACCATGGGAAGACCTGTAAATTTATCTCTGACAATAGGGTTTTCGAAAATCCTGCCATCAATAATGCGAAACTCCCCCTCATTCTTACTTGTATATGGTTTTTTAAGAGTAAAGGAGATTTTTATGAGGGTAGAATTTTCAGGAAGGTTTTGTAAATCCTCTGGTTTAGGATAAAACTCATTGATGTTTTTATCTTTTGAAAAAATCATATCCATATTTTTCTTTTTTCTTCCTACAATTTCTTCCTGTTGCCAAACTATATATTTTTCTTCTGTGTTTTTTCCTTTCAATCTTTTTTGGTTTTCTTGTTCCCACTTTTTGAACGGCTTAATTCTATCCTCGTCCTTTGGATTTAATAAAAGCTGTAGATAATAATCATGTATCATTTTAATTCTCCTATGATTTCTTTACCTTTCACAAATTGTACCCCACTCTTGCTTAGAAACCCTATCATTCTATTATATTCATTATCATTTTCAGCATACGCAAAAAACCGATAAGGTTTCCCATTAAAAGTTTTATAGAAATATCTCTTTGCTTTACCTAGTTGACCTTTCAAAAAGTGTAATTCGTCTTTTGTCTTTTTAGTTGTTTCATAATTTAAGTCCTTGTTAATAAAAACAAATCTTGTAATGTTGGGATTTTCAACGCTGGTTCCTTGCTTTTTCAAGTATTTTTTCAATTGTGCCTTGCCCAAAGAAAATCTCTCTAAATCATTCTGCACTATCTTAATTAATCCGTATTTAAATTCTGCAATTTTACCACCGATTGCCCCCCAACTTGCTATTATTTTTAGTGTTTTACTTAGTAAACCCCATTCTACATCTTCTACTTCCCTTAACTTTATCAACTGTAATATTGTTTCATTATTTATTTTTTTCACTTCTAGCCTAAATTTCCTTGCCCAGCCTGTACACCCAAATAACTCACAAGCATCACAGTGATTTTTCCCCTCGCACTTTGTATCTGTTGGGTCGCAGGCAGTTCCACCCAATCCTCTTATTAATGCTTCATACCACCACCTCAAGCTTCCGATTATGCCGGTTTCTCTCAATGTCGTATTTTTTCTATCCGCATCTCCTGTCCACAGAGAAGTCAAAGATTTGATTTTAACAGTAAATTCTTTCATTTTATCATCACCTTCAATACTTTATTTGAAGTTAAAAACAATTGGGAGGCTAAAGCCTCCCCTACCCATGTGGAGAACTTCAATGAGCCCTATTTATATTTCATGAACTACTCTCTTTCTAATAAGGCAAAACCATTGCAATACAATTTTTTGAGTAGATAAAAAAATACCTGCATCTATGAATGGATTGCCACTGAGGGTAAAATAACCTGGCATTTTTTCCCTCTTTTTGGGTAGGATATTCTCTTTTCCTCTTATGCTGAATAAAACAAAGAGGAGAGAATAATCCCTCTATCTATAACAAGAAGTTTTTATGCAGAA
>JAGGVN010000141.1 GCA_021158005.1 Candidatus Aerophobota bacterium
AGGAGGAGGATTAATGAAGGGAAGGATGTGGCTAATTCTAATATTTTTGGGATCTTTATGGGGAATTATTGAAGGAGTTTGGGGTGATTTTCTTTATCGTATTGGTTTTTTCCATCCCTCAATATTTCTTACAAGTATAGCTTTCTTTATTCTTGCTCTGGGTAGGAGGTGCTATCCGAAGCCAGGTTCCACTACACTTATTGGTGTTATTGCTACTCTTTTTAGAGTGGTAAATGCTTCTCCTCATTATTGTCATCTTTACGCTATATTTCTGAATGGATTAGCTTTTGATATAGTAGCCAGTCTCCTCTCTAAGAGTGTAGAAAAGAAGATTTTCTGGAGAGGGATTATGGGGTCTTTATCTACTTATCTGGGATATACCCTCTTTAGTTTTACAATGACCTATATTATTCATTATCCGCATTGGGTCCGTTCTGGATTTCCTGAAGTTTTAAACTATATAGGATTTAGAGGTAGTTTAGCTAGCATTGGTTCCTTTTTTACTGTTCTTTTAGGATATTCGCTGGGAAGACTCTTCAAATACGAAGAATTAAGAGTTTTCAAATTGAGGCCCATTTTGATGAATGGACTACTTATAGTAACTACCGTCTTCCTCTGGATTGTAGGAAGAATAGTTTAATATGGAGGGAAAGGTGAAGAAAAAAAGTTTAATTTTTATTTTAAGTTTACTTTCCCTTTTCATTATAAGTAGAAGGGTTATTTCTTCAGAGTGGACTCTTAAATTAGTTTTTGGTGAGACGCAGGCAGAGTTTTCTTTAAGTGAACTGGAAGAGTTTCCGGTAAGAGAAGCAGAGCATCGAGGGGCTATCTATAAAGGAGTATTATTGAGAGACCTTTTTATTGAAGCCGGTATAGATATAGGGAGAATTGAATCTCTGGAGGTTTTTGCTTCTGATGGATACCAGGTCAAATATGAGAGGAGAATAGCTAAAGGTTTTAATGTTATTTTAGCTTATAAGAAGAACGGAGTGCCTCTTTCTGAGGAAGGAGAGGGAAAAATAAGGATTATAATTCCCGGTGGAAGAAGTTCTCTTCAGATAAAGTTTTTAGAAAAAATATTTGTAAAATTAGGGAAGTGGAGGCTTACTTTAGTGACCAAGGAAAAAGAGAAGGAATATAGTTTAGCTATTTTAAAGAAATTACCTGTGAGAGAAATTGAGTTTAATTCTAAAATATATGAAGGACCTTCTTTAAAAGCATTTTTAGAAGGTGAAGGAATAAATTTTAATGAAATAAAATCTATTGAGGTAATTGCCGCTGATAACTATAAGGTAAATTATGAGTTAGAAGCAGTCTTAGAAGATAAGGTGATTTTAGCTTATAAGGTAAATGGGGTTCCTTTATCAGAAAAGAGAGGAGATATTCGATGTATCTTTTTAGAAGGAGGAAAAGAGACCCAGGTGAAGAGAGTAGAAAGGATAATCATTAAGTGAGGAAAAGTTTCTCTTTTATTTTACTACCATTTATTTTACTTTCAGCGCTTCTGGGAGGAATAATAATTACGGGATTTTTCGCTTTTTCCCCTCTCTCATATGTAGAGCTTAATATAAGGATAAAATCCTGGTGTATGTTTATCAATGGATTTCTCTGGATATCGCTAAATTGGACGATACACTGGCTTGAAGTAGGAAGGATAAGGAAGTTTCAAATTCCTTATTTGAAAGATTTTTATTCAAATGTAGATGATTTCGTAAAGAATCTTCCTCAAATACTTCGGAGACTAATTAGAGTGTTTTATTTATTAATTACTCTCTTGAAGGTTATAACGACAATTATAGGGATGAGTATCTTAATTATAAGTGTTCTTCAAATTCGCTCCTTAGGAGTAGGTAAGACTCAAATAATTACTGTTATTGTGATCTCTATATTTGCTATTATCCTCTCTTTAGTTTTTATTCTCAGGGAATTGTCTTTTACTTCTCAAAAACATTACCGGGAATAATCGAAATACTCCTTTATCCTTCAGGTGCACATACATTTTATTTCTGCCGAAACTCCCTTGAAATCTATATTGCTTTTAATTTTTCTGGATTTAAGGCGCATGGCTCTGTCAATTAATAAATTGAAAGTGGACTTTTGATCTGGTTATGGCTTCTTGAGTTGCCTTCTATCTTTTTCCTATCACTGCTTCTCCTTCCCAAAAGGTGAGTAGTAATATCGCAAGAGCTCACCATAGATCTCTTTTTTCCTTTTTCTTCTTTTCGGTGTCGGGAAGATGGAAGAGTTTATCTTCCTGATGAGGTATTTTTCTATTCTATCCGGTACTTCATCCCTGGTTAATTTTTAATTTGACCGGGGAGAATTATATTATATTTTGGTTGCTTTTATATGATTTAAGGCGGAAGTTTGACTTTTTAAATGAGATGACTATCATAAAGTATCGGGATTTTAATAATTTCTTTAAGCAAGTTTTAACTAAGGTGAAGGATACGGAAAGAGTGAGGAGCATTGGGAAGGAGATATTTTCTTCCCTTAAAATTTTAGATGAAGATTAGTCTGTTTGCCCCATAATTGCGGGAGAAGAAATTATTTTTTATTAAGGGAGGAGAAAAATGCATTTAAAGAAAGAAGAATTTAGAGAGATGATGTTTTTTCTGGAAAAATCTTATGGCCATTCTCGGGGGTTTTTCCCCCGAACTGCTCCCCATGTCTGGAGAAAGGAAACTATTGATTACGAAAATAGAATAATTGCCAAAGAAGAAGGTAAAATAGTCTCCCATGTGGGTATTTTTCCCTTGACAATGGTTGTAAAGGATACAGAGATAAAAATGGGAGGAATAGGAGGAGTAGCTACCCTCCCTGAATTTAGAGGAAAGGGGTATATGAGTAAACTTATGAACTTTTCTATCCAGAAGATGAGAAAGGATGGATATCCTCTTTCTATTCTCTGGGGAGATAGACAAAGATACGGTTATTTTGGGTACGAGGTTACAGGAAGAGAGATAATCTTTACCTTAAGTAGGAGGTCCTTAAAGAGAAGTCTCAGATTACCTTCAGTGAATATAATGAGGTTGGAAGAAAAAGAAGATCTATTGGAGAAGATTATTCTTATTCATAATAAGGAACCCATTCATATAAAAAGAAAAAGAGAAGATTATACTCTTATTTTTACAAAACCTGGCTTAATAACTTATCTTGCCGAAAAAGAAGGAGATTTTGCCTATCTTTCTTTTTATGGAGAGCAGTTCTCCTCTGCTCTTGGTGAATGTGGGGGAAATCCAGAGATTCTTTTTTCTTTAATTTATCATCTTTTAGAAAGATGGGAAAGGGAATCTTTGGAGATTCCTTTTCCTTATTTCCCTTCAAATTTATTTTTCCATCTTTTAAAAGTTTGCTCTCATTGGTATTTTCGACCCTTAGGAATGGTTAAAATCTTAAATTTAAGAGAAACCATCCGCTCTTATTTCCCTTTCCTGAAAAAGAGAACTCAAGGGTTAGAATTTAAAGGAACATTAACCTTAGAAATAGAGGAGAATAAAGAGAGGATTACTTTAAACTTTAATTCGGGATTAACGGTAAAAGAAGATGGAGAAGAGGGTGAGAAAGTCTCTCTTCCTGAAAGAGAAATGGTAAAATTTTTATTTGAATCTCCTTATATGGTAAAGATGAATAAATCTTTTCCTCTCATTTATCTTTTATTCCCTCTTCCTTTGTATGTGGCTCCTCTCGACCGTATATAAATAGAGGCATCTATGCTTAAAGTTCCTTTAAAGAGTCCAGAACCAGATTTTGAAGGATTTAAAAGAGTAATAAAGGGAGAAAGGAAAGCAAAGAGAGTTTATTTTGTGGAGTTACTCTTTGACCAGGAAATTATTGACTTTATTATAAAAAATTTCTTGGGAGAGGACCCTATCACTCTTTCTTCTAAGACAAAAGAAGATTTTTTAAAACAGCAGATAAACTTCTGGGAGCGGATGGGCTATGATTATATAAGAGTAAGTGGAGGTCTGGAATTTCCAGGAAAGGACAGAAAAACAGAAGATACAGCCCTACTTTCAAGGAAAGAAAGAAGCTGGGTAGAGGAAGGGAAAGGAGTGATAAATTCCTGGGAAGATTTGGAAAAATATCCCTGGCCAGATATAAATAAAGTAGAGTATTCTTCTTATGAGTTTGTTTCTAAGAACCTCCCTGAGGGAATGAAGATGATGGTTTGTCCTTCAAGCGGGATTTTTGAAATAAGTAGTGAAAATCTTTTGGGGTTTGAGGGGATGAGTTATCTTTTATATGAGAATCCTTTATTGGTAGAGGCAGTCTTTAATAAAGTAAGGGAAACAATTTATAACTTTTATAAAAATATAGTAGAATTAGAGGGTGTGGAAGGATTTTTTCAGGGAGATGATATGGGATTTACTACTTCTACCATAGTTTCTCCCAGACTCTTGCGTAAATTAGTCTTGCCCTGGCATAAAAGATTTGCTTCTTTAGCTCATAAGTATAACAAGATGTACTGGCTTCATTGTTGTGGCAATGTTCTCTCCCTTATGGAAGACTTTATTGAGGATGTAAAAATAGATGCTTTCCACTCTTTTCAGGATGTGATTATTCCTGTAGGAGAGTTTAAAAGAAAATACGGAGAAAGAGTAGCTGTTTTTGGAGGAGTGGATGTAGATAAATTATGTCGATTAGAAGAGAATAATCTTAGAAAATATGTAAGAAGAATATTAGAAGAGTGTATGCCTTATAGATATGCGTTAGGTTCGGGTAATTCCATTGCTAATTATATTCCTGTAAAGAATTATCTTATTATGCTTGATGAAGGATTAAGGTGGAAAGACTATAGTTTAAGGGGGAGAAGATGAAAGATAAAATTATGCCTGTAGGAGTAGTAATAAGTGGTAGGGACCCTTTGGTCTCCCTTGAGAAGGTAAAATCTTTGGGTCTTTTTAACTGTCAGATGTCTATTCCTCCCGAGGAGTGGTGGTCTAAGGAGCGGATAGAGCTAATAAAGAAAACAGCGAAAGAGAAAAAAATAAAAATAACCAGTCTTATTTGTGGTTTTGAGGGAGAGAGTTACCGTGATATTCCTACTATTAAGCGTACCGTAGGACTTCTTAATCCTGCAATGCGAGGAAAAAGAGTTTTAAGAGTTTTTTCTTATTCTGATTTTGCTGCCAAACTGGAAGTTAAAGTAATCCAAACTCATATTGGGTTTATTCCTGAAGATAGAGCTGACCCTGATTATGAGGGATTGGTAATAGCCCTACAGAGAATAGCTGACTATTGCAGGGAAAATAATCAGTTTTTTGCCCTGGAGACAGGTCAAGAAAAAGCTCTTACACTATCTAAGTTTATAGAGGATGTTAATAGGTTAAATGTAAGAGTAAATTTTGATCCGGCAAATATGCTTCTATACGATGCTGATGATCCTATTAAAGCCCTGAATATACTGGGCAGGTATGTAATCGGGGTGCATTGTAAAGATGGGAAAAGGCCCGAGAGAAAAGGAGAACTGGGCAGAGAATATCCTCTTGGAGAAGGAGATGTAGGTATTGAAGATTTTATAAATAAGTTAAAAAAGATAGGCTATACCGGGCCTTTAACTATAGAGAGAGAAATCTCTGGAGAGAGGCAGATGAGAGATATTTTGGAAGCAAAAGAGTTATTGGAAAGATTGGTAAGCAAAGAATAGAAAGTTACCTATACCTTATTTATGGAGGTTAAAATGGAAAAAATTCGTTTAGGAATTATTGGTTGTGGAGGAATGGGGTTTCATCATGCTCGAAGTTTAAGTAAAATGAAAGATGTGGAAATTATGGCTGCTTCCGATATAAATCCCGATAATTTAAAGCAATTTACTGAGGAATTTAAGACAAAACATTCCTTTTTAGACTATACTCAAATATTAAATATTGAGGAGATAGAGGGGGTATTAATTTGCCTTCCTACTTTTTTACATCGAGAAGTGGTGATTCGTAGTGCCGCTAAGGGTAAGCATATCTTTTGCGAGAAACCCATTGCTATGAATCTGAGAGATGCTGATGAAATGATTAAAGCCTGTCAGAAAAATAGAGTTAAGTTTATGATGGGTTTTGTGCGCCGTTTTGATAATTTCTGGGGGAAAGCCCGAGAGATAATAAAAGGAGGTCTTTTAGGAAGGCCGGTTATTTGGCATAATATAGCTTCTTCTTCGGGAGCTCCCCATAGTTGGTATTTTGACAAAGAAAAAGGTGGGGGTCCTTTAATTGACGGAGCAGTCCATAATTATGATTTTGGTCATTATACTTTTGGAAGAGTGAAGAGAGTGTTTGCTACCACAATGAGATTCAAAGAGAGTATTTCAGCTATAGACACAGGGTCGGCTATTATTAAGTATGAGTCCGGGGATGAGCATATTATTTCCTGGTCCTGGGGCCTACCCAGAGGAGCTTTTGGAGCAAGAGTGACTGATATAATAGGTCCGCGAGGAGGTCTTCTTTTCCCAGATTGTTTCAATGAGAAAGAGATTCCTCAATCAATTGATCAAGAGAGATACGGAGTCTTTCTGTTAAGTCTGAAGGGAGAGAAAAAAGAGTGGATAAAGTGGGAAAAGAACGATATGTTCTTTGATGAACTTCTTCATTTCGTAGATTGTATTCGTGAAGATAGAGAGCCTTGTGTGACTGGAGAGGATGGGAAAAAAGCATTGGAGGTGGGATTAGCTGTATTAAAATCAGGAGAAACCGGCTCCCCTGTAGAAATATGAGGACATTTTTAGGGAGGGTTCAAAAATGGCTAAGGTTAAAGTAGCCGTAGTAGGGCTGGGAATTATAGGGAAACTTCACAGCCAGGTTTATAATCAATATGATAAGTCAGAACTCGTCCTGGTTTGTGATATAGATAAAAAAAGAGCAAGAGAAGCTGCAGAAGAGTTTAATTGTAGTTGGACAACGGATGTTAGAAGAATAGCCCATGATTCTAAGATAAAGGCGGTGAGTATTGCTACCCCGGACTTTGCCCATACCGAGATTGCTCTTTTAATGATTAAGGCAGGAAAGGATGTTTTAATAGAGAAACCTTTAACTACCTCTACAGAAGAAGCTTATGAGATAGTGGAAGAAGCAAAGAAGAGAAAAGTCAAGATTATGGTGAATTTTCAAAATCGCTGGAGTCCTATTTTTCTTCAGGCAAAGAAAACTATGGAAGAGAAAAAAATAGGTAGTGCAGTAATGGGATATGCTCGATTAAGCAATACTTTATTTGTTCCCTTAAGGATGCTCTCCTGGGCATCTAAGTCTGGTCCAGAGTGGTTTTTATTTCCTCATATTATTGATTTAGCCTGCTGGATCCTGGGAAAGGAGATAAAGGAGGTTTATGCTACAGGGAAAAGAGAGGTTTTAAAGAAGAAGGGAATTGATACTTATGATGCTATTCAAGCATTGGCAAAATTTGAAGATGGAACTTTTTTTACCTTTGAGACATCCTGGATACTCCCTGAATCTTGGCCAAGTTTAATTGATTTTAAGTTTATGCTTTTAGGGAGTAAAGGCAGAATAGGAATAGAAGGAGATCGTCAGGGAATAGATATTGCCTCTGATAAGCTTCACTGGCCTTTTGTTTTGGGTTCTCAAAAAGCCTGGGGAAAATTCTTTGGATATTTTAAAGAACCTATTATCCATTTTGTTGACTGTGCAGGGGAGGATAAAGAACCTCTATGTGGAGGGGAAGATGGATTGAGAGTGACCAGAGTGATTGAAGCAATTAGAAACTCCATAGAAGAGGAAAGAATTATAAAGATTAAGGAGGAAATATGAAAAAGAGTATTAGCTATTGGTCCTTCCCGGAGAAGTTATCCTCTGGGTCTAAAATGAGTTTGCGAGATTGTATGGAGTGGGCAAAAAAAGCGGGATTTGAGGGGATAGAGTTAAGTATAGCTGAAGAAGGAGAATTAACCTTTAATTCGGGTAAAAAGGAGGCAAAAAGAATTCTTCAGATGGCTGAAGAGATAGGAATTGAAATAAGTAGTTTAGCTACCGGTCTTTTTTGGGAATACTCTTTAACCAGTAATAAGGCTGAAATAAGAGAAAAAGCTAAGAATATTCTTAAAAAGATGTTAGAGTTTGCCTCTTTCCTTGAGGTAGATACAATTTTGGTAATTCCCGGAGCGGTTGATATCTTCTTTAAAGAAGATGCCGAAATTGTTCCCTATGATGTAGCCTACAAAAGGTCTTTTGAAGCTTTAAAAGAGTGCGCGGAGGTAGCAGAAAAATATAAGGTAAACATAGGTATAGAGAATGTCTGGAATAAATTTTTACTTTCCCCCTTAGAAATGAGAGATTTTATTGATAAGATTGGGAGTGAATATGTAGGTTCCTATTTTGATGTGGGGAATACTTTGCTTCTTGGTTATCCTGAACAGTGGATTCAAATCTTAGGAAAAAGAATTAGGAGAGTTCATATTAAGGATTTTAAGATAGCAGTAGGAAATGTTAATGGGTTTTGTGACCTCTTAGAAGGGGATGTTAACTGGAGCGGGGTAATAAAAGCTTTGAGGGAAATTGGTTATGATAGTTATCTTACTGCTGAGATTCTTCCTCCATATAAAGAACATCCAGAGGCTTTAATTTTCAATACTTCCAGGAGTATGAATTTTATTTTAGGGGGTAAAAATGGCTGAAAAGTTAGCTCTTAAGGGAGGAAAAAAAGCAGTTACCACTCCTCCCGGGGATTTATTTACCTGGCCCATTATTACTAAAGAAGTTGAAGAGGCTGTCCTGAAGGTGCTTCGGGCGGGAAATATGTCAGGAACTGATGTAACGGCTGAATTTGAAAGAGAGTTCGCTCAGTGGCTTGGTGTAAAGTATGCATTGGCTCATAATAATGGAACAGCAGCTCTCCATAGCGCCATGTTTGGTTTAGGTATAGGAAAAGGAGATGAGATTATCTGTCCCAGTATAACTTATTGGGCCTCCTGTCTTCCAGTATTCTCACTAGGGGGAACAGTTGTATTTGCTGATATTGATCCCCATACTTTATGTATTAACCCCGAGGATATTGAGCATCGGATTACTGAAAGGACAAAAGCTATTGTTGTTGTTCATTATTGCGGCTATCCTTGCGAGATGGATGCAATTATGGATATTGCTCATCGGCATAGTATCAAAGTAATTGAAGATGCATCCCACGCCCATGGAGGGTTATATAAAGGAAGGATGGTAGGAACTATTGGAGATGTTTCCGCCTTTTCTTTAATGTCGGGTAAATCTTTTGCTATCGGCGAAGGAGGAATAATGGTTACTAATGATCGCGAGATTTATGAGCGAGCAGTTATTTTTGGTCATTATATTCGCCACTCTTCCTTGATTACTCTCGGTAATCTTAAAGCAGGGATGGGTTTACCCTGGGGAGGATATAAGTATAGGATGCATCAGCTCTCCTCAGCAATGGGACGGGTACAATTAAAGAAATATCCTCAAGAAATGGCGGAGATAGATAAAGCTATGAATTATTTCTGGGACCTTTTAGAAGGTACCCCTGGAATTAGGGCACATCGTCCACCAAGAAATTCCGGGAGTTCTATGGGAGGCTGGTATTCACCCCATGGTATTTATTACCCGGAGGAATTAGAAGGTCTTTCTGTTTCCCGGTTTTGTGAAGCTGTAAGAGCTGAGGGAGTTACCTGTGAGCCTGGATGTAATAAAGCGCTACACCTGCATCCTCTTCTTAATAATATAGATGTTTATAATCAAGGAAAACCTCTGCGAATTGCTAACTTACCTGAAGGTGTAGACATAAGAGAGTCTCCGGGAAGTTTACCTGTTGCCGAAAGGATTCAAGAAAGAGTGTTTAGTGTTCCCTGGTTTAAACATTATCGTCCGAAGATAATAGAAGAATATGCTTTAGCTTTCAAAAAAGTAGCGGAAAACTATAAAGAGCTTCTTCCTGGAGATAAGGGTAATCCCCAAGATATAGGAGGCTGGGGATTAAGTAAACACATAATCGGTTAACTCTTTTATTGCCTGGTATTAATTATGTAAGTAAAAAAGTGGGCATAAGGGTTTTATATTTAGCCGTTTTTTGTTTTATCTTTCTGGTTTTCCTACTTTTATAGGAGGTTGCGGAAGGTTTAGTTTTCTTAGCCTTTCAGGTTTCTCTGGGGGCTCTGATTCTTCCCTCTCTTCGGGTTTACCGCGAGGAATTCCCTCTTCTTGGATTTTTTGTAATCTATCTAAGGCGGTATTTCTTCCTGTCCGGGAGACTTCTATGGCATGTTTTATAGCTGGTTTAGCTTTCTCTGGTACCTTCTCCAATAAACCTGTCAAGATTTCAGTGTGTTTATTAGTAGCTCTTTCTACTATCTCTAAAGTTTTGCTTAAGTCTATTTCAGTGATTATGCGATTAATACTATTCTCTATATTTTGGACAATTATTTCATAGGCTCTTACTAAACTTTTTATATACTCTAACTTATTCTTGGTGATCATTAATTTTATTTCCTCTATTCGCCAGTCCGCCATCTTTTGTAAGAGGAGTATTCTTATTGCCGGGTCCTGGACTTCACCAACTTGAAGAGCCTCTTTTATTATGTTTGCTATATAGTCAGGATTATCTGGACCTACAAGAGTGGAGTCTGACCAAATATTATGACTTGCACTCATAACAAAAAAGCAACCGATTATTACGCTTATTAACCAGATTTTTCTCATTTTTACCCCCTCCTATTTTTATTCTTAGTTTCTTTACCTTTCTGGGAATTGATTATTCCTGAAAATCTGATATATTTTAGTATAAATTAAAAATAATTTCAAATATTTTAAAAATTTTGGTGGATGTTAAAGAGGAAAAAATGAAGATAAGTAAAGTAGCAGAGATGAGAATTTTAGATAAACAAGCCGCGGAAAAGTTTAATTTATCTCCTCAGATTTTAATGGAAAATGCCGGTCAGGCTGTATATTTCGTGATATTAAAGGAATTTGGCATAAAGAATAAGAAATTTTGTATTTTTTGCAGCACCGGTAATAATGGGGGAGATGGTTTTGTGGTGGCCAGAAAGATTTATTCAAATGGGGGAAAGGTGAAAGTTTTTATTTTAGGGGATAAGGAAAGACTAAAAGATGAAGCAAAAAGCAATTTTGAAAGAATATCGAAAATGGGTCTGGAAATTTATGGAGTTAAAACTGTGGAGTTTATGAAATCTATCGTTCTTCAATCCGACGCTATTGTAGATGCAATATTTGGCACAGGTCTTACAAGAAATGTTGAAGGAATATATAAAGATGTAATTCAGCTCATAAATGAGAGCGAGAAAAAGGTGTTTAGTGTGGATATTCCTTCGGGTATAAATGGGGATACGGCAGAAATAATGGGGGTAGCGGTAAAGGCCAACTGGACGGTAACTTTTGGTCTTCCTAAGATAGGAAATATCCTTTATCCCGGGTATGAGAATTGTGGAAAGCTATATCTGTCTCATATATCTTTTCCGCCTTATCTTTATAATATGGATTCTATAAAAACAGAGATAAATCTTCCTTTAAAACTCCCTGAAAGAGTTAAAGACACACATAAAGGAAATTACGGGAAAGCTCTCTTTATTGCTGGTTCCCCCCGTTATTTAGGCGCTCCCTATTTTTCTTCTTTTTCTTTTCTTAAATCTGGCGGTGGACTTTCTTATCTGGCTATTCCTAAATCAATTTCTTCATTTTTAGCAAATAAAGGAAGTGAAGTCGTTTTTCTTCCCCAAAAAGAGACAACTTCTGGAACTATAGCAATGGATAGTGAAGATGAACTATTAACTTTTGCGAAAAAAGTGAATATGGTGGTTATCGGTCCGGGTCTTTCTTTAAACGAGGAGACACAAAGGTTAGCAAGAGAATTGGTAAAGAAGATTGAGAAGCCCTTGCTTATAGATGGTGACGGTATCAGTGCTATTTCTTCGGATACGAAAATAATTGAAGAAAGAGAAAAGGAAACAATACTTACACCTCATTTAGGTGAATTTTCAAGAATTACAAAGATAGAAGTAAATGAGATAAAGAAGAATAAAGTAGATATTCTTCGAGAAACTGCGAAGAGGCTAAATGTAATTATTGTCTTAAAAGGGGCTCATTCTCTTATAGGCTATCCTGATGGGAGGGTTTTTATTAATATGAGTGGAAACCCGGGGATGGCTACAGCCGGAAGTGGGGATATTTTAACAGGAACAATTTGTGGTATGTATGGTATAGGTCTTTCCCTTGAGGATGCCGTGCGCATGGGTGTATTTATTCATGGAGTCGCCGGAGATCTAGCTGTAAAAGATAAGGGCGAGGATGGAATAACGGCACAAGACATACTCGATTACCTTCCTTTTGCTTTGAAGTATCATCGAGAAAATTTTGATAAAACTCTGGAAAGTGTTTATGAGAGTATTTATCTTGTGTAGATAAAGTGAAAATAATTCTCTTTATTTTACTGGGATTGGGAGCTTTCCTGGGGGTGATATTGGCTTTTTTTCTTTTGACTAAATACTGGTCAGATAAGTTTTTGAAAGAAAAAAATGAGAAAAGGGGAAGAAAAGAATAAGACTTCTTCTGTTTTTCCGTTATGAAACTCCAAAGCTTATATCCCTGTATAGGGAATTAAAATTAGGCAAGTGAAATTCAAATGAGGTTAAAAAAATGGAGATAATTTTAGCCTCAAGATCCCCAAGAAGAAAGAAACTTTTAAAAAAAGTGATTAAAAATTTTAAAGTTATTCCCAGCAATGTAGATGAGAAGAATATCGAGGAAAAAAATCCTGTTAATTTAGCAATAAGAGCAGCCACTTTAAAAGCGAAGAATGTTGGAAATAAATTCCCTGAAAGTCTGGTAATTGGTGCAGATACAGTGGTAGTTTTAGGGAATAAGGTTTTAGGGAAACCCGAGAATAAAGAGGAAGCACGAAATATGCTCCATTCTCTTTCGGGAACAAATCATAAAGTTATCACGGCTCTTGCTCTTTATCAAGGGAGTAAAAAGAGACTTTTAAAAGGGTATGAAATTACCAGGGTGAAGTTTAAAAATTTAAGCTCTGCAGAAATAGAAGAATATTTAAGTACCAAGAATTATCAGGGTAAAGCAGGGTCTTATGGAGTTCAGAAAATAGGGGATAAATTTGTGGAAATAATAGAAGGAGACTATGAAAATGTGGTAGGACTCCCCCTGAAAAAGTTAGTTCAGCTTCTTAAAAAATTTGGAAAAAATATTCTTCGTAACGGTTAAAGAGTGAGCAAAAATTTCCAAATAAGAGGAGACGGTGAATGTTTTTAAAGAAAAGAAAGAAGGAATTTGGAGAAAGGGAAATTGAGCAAATTGTAAAAGAGTATTCTGAAGGAGTAGAGAGTCTTCTTCAAAAATATCTTCCCCGGAAGATGAGAAGGTTTATCTTTAAAGGTAGAGGGAGGAGGAAGTTTTCTTCAAACAAGAAAATTGAGGAGATTCAGAGAATTAAAGAGACGGGTGTAGGTGCCTGGTTAAACCGGGCGACTGAAGAGATACTTGAGGAATTGTCTTCTTTTGTGTCTAATCCTGATTCTTTAAGCTCTGAATTAGATGTTATGCTTAAAGAACTTAAGAAGAGATGGAATATTAGGACTTGAGTAAAAAACGGGATTTATCTATTTTATCAGGAGCTACTTTCTTAATTTTTATGGGGGCAGGAGCTCTTCAACCTTATATCAGTCCTTATTTAAAAGATATAAGAGGATTATCCAGTATCCAGGCCTCTCTCATTCTTACCACAGTTTATTTTACTATGGCTTTTTCCAGGATTTTTACCGGTTCAATTGTTTATTATTTAAGTTTATATTTAACTATCTTTTTAGGAGCTTTAACCTATACTATTTTTATAGTAGTTCTGGGATATACCGGATATTTTTCTCTCTGGATAATAGGAGGTCTCTTATGGGGAATAGGGGCAGCTATGTTCTGGACAGGAATCAGCACACAGGTTCTCAATAAATCTTCTATTGCTAAATATGGAACCTCTACAGGAGTTCTTCGTTTTTTTACCCAGATTGGCCTTCTGATTGGTTTTTTCATTCTGGGCCAGTTTCTTACAAAATATGGATACTCTTCCTTTTTTCTCTTCGCTGTTTTAGTCACTACTCTAGGAATAGCCATCACTCTCTTTGTTAGCAGAGAAAATTACGAGTATCCCAGATTACCTGTGAAGGAGATTCTTTTTAGTATGATAAATAGAGAGGCCTGGCTAATTTCTCTTCTTCTTTTTGTGTCCAGTTTTAGCTACGGCCTTATTCTTAATCTCCTAAATTTCTTTGTAAAAAAGTCTTTTGGCTTAGAAATGATGAATAAGACTTTAATCTTCTTTTACCTCTCTGCGGGAATTTTCAGTCTTTCAGGAGGAATTATTTCTGATAGAATTGGTCGGAAGAGAACTTTAACTTTTGCCTTTTTGATTGGTGTTCTGGGTTTAGTAATTCTTCTTTTCTGGAATAATCCTCTAATAGTTTCTCTAACTTCCTTTTTTCTGGGTCTGGAATTTGCTATCGTTCCTACTGTTTCGACAGCCTGGATTGGAGACATTACTACCCGGAGAGAAAGACCTACGGTTTTAGGGGCTATTTCTTCCTGGGGAAATTTAGGAGTAGCTTTTTCTATCATTTTTGGAGGGCTTTTAATTCAATGGGAGGTCTCATTTAAAAGAAGTTTTTTAATTTTTGCTGCTCTTTTTTTCTTTCTTTCTCTTTTATGTGGCTTAAGAACATCTCACGAGTATGGTAATCGCAAACTTTAACTTACCCCCATATGTGATGGCGTTAGAAGTAAAGTAGGTAGCTTAAGAATGTTGATTTTTTAGAAAGAGAGAGGTATAGATGTATTTAGTAGGAATTGATGAGAACGGTTTTGGTCCTGTGCTCGGTCCTTTAAATGTCACCGGAGTCCTTTTTGAAGTAGAAAGATATGAGCATAATCTTTGGGGAAAATTGAATGATGTTTTTTCCCGAAAGTTTTCCCAAAAAAATAGATTTAAACTTACTGATAGTAAACAAATGACCCCCAGAGAATGGGAAAAAATAGCTCTCATTCTTTATTTTCTTCTTTTTAAAGAAATTCCTCGTTTTTCCAGCACATTCTTAAAGAAGTTCATTTTAAAAGAGAAGTCTTTAGTTAAAAAATGCGGAGAAGAGGAGAAGAATATGTGTTGGGAACCAGACTTTTCTCTCCCTCTTTGGGAAGAGAGAAATTTCTTAGAAGAAATACCCTCTGTAGGAAAAAGAACGAAAGATATTTTAGAAAGAGAGAAAATAAGAATTCTCGCTTTAAATACTCTAATTTGTTGTCCCTATAATTTTAATTTTCTTCTCCAGGTATACAATAAAGCGGAACTCAATCTTTATCTTTTTGAAACTCTTATAAAATACTACTACCAGAAATATAGAGGAGAGTTTCTCTTTATTTGTGGAAAAATTGGAGGGATAAAATATTATCGCCGATATTTTAAACTCTTAAATAAATATCATTGTCTTAAATTCAGCGAAAAAGATGAATTATCAGAGTATCATTTTGAAAATTTAGGGAAAGTCTCTTTTATTAAAGATGGGGATGAGAACTACTTTCCTATTTCTCTTTCTTCGATTATTGGTAAGTATATAAGAGAAATATTTATGAGGAGAATAAATACTTATTTCTCTTCCCGGGTTTCTGGTTTGCCTTATGTAAGTGGCTATCGAGATAAATTCACCAAAGAGTTTATAAAGAGAGTAGAGGGAGAATTGTTCAGGCTAAATATTTCTCCCCTTTGTTTTCGCCGGCAAAAATAAAGTGAATTATTAGTTTCTGTTTTTTCGGCTATCTTTGAAAAGAAGGAGGAATATTTAACATTGCTCTGTATTTACATATAGTGCGCCGACTGAGAGTAAGATTATATCGTTTTTCTAACCTTTCTTTAATCTCTTTATCACTTAAAGGTCGAGAAAGACTACCTTCTTTCATTTTTCTTTTTTCTTCCTTAATAATTTCTAAAAAATATTTTCCTAATCTTCTTTTAGAAAAGAAGAATTTAAGAGGTTTTTCTTCTTTCTGAGGAGTGAGGATGCTTTTATTGGCAATAGTTCTACTTACACTACTTGGATTTATCTTAAGGTGCCGGGCAATCTCATTTTGAGTTAAAGGAGATAGATTTTTCGGGTCCCCGGTCTCAAAAAATTCACGCTGAGATTCCTTCAAGTAATAGAGTATCTGATATAAAGTAGTAGTTCTTCGATTTATCAAATCTAATTTTTTTAAAAAGGAGGAGATTCTATTAATCTCAGCAGAACTAAGGATTTTATTTTTTACCAGTTCCTGGAAACGCTCGTAATTAATAGAATATTTACCTTTAATTAAATAACTCTCTTTTTCAAGAGGACAGATGACCAGGTTGTTTCCTCTCTTTTCAATAGCAGCTACCTTAAAGAGTTTTTGAGGGGGAGAAGAGGATGAGAGAGAAGAAGGAGAAAGTTCAAAAACGCTCTGTATTTGAAATTTATTGATAAAGTCCTTAAAAATTTCTACTTCCTGAGAAGAAAGGGAACATCTTTCTGCAATTTCCTTCATTTTTATGTTCCCTTTATGGAGAAATTCTCTAAATTCATTTATTCCTATGATTTCTCCTACTTTTTTAAGGATGGGCAAAGCTTTGGGATTTTCTTCAAGTAACCCTTCTATATCTACATCTCCTTCTTGAAAAACTAATTCCTCTTTTAAGGGTAGAGAAGATGTTCTTCTCTTTATATCTGGAAATTTTTTATACCTCACCAAACGATATTTATCTTTCAGTTCTTGAAAGATAGGATCTTTCTCAATCTTTTCTATATATGCCTTAAATTTATCCTCGGGTAAAGAAAAGAACTCTCCTAATTTCATTCTTCCTACAAGTTTAAGTTTCTGGGAAATCCCTTGTTTTATTTGTAGACCCTGTTTAATGTTCATTACTTAGACCCTCTAAATTAGATTATTTTCTCTGTGATTCTGAAGAATTCTTTCGCGTTTTGCTCGGTAATTTCACTTAATCTCTTCAGAGAGATTTTTCTAAGACGGGCTATTTCTTCGAGAGTATATTTTAAGAAAGCTGGCTCATTACGTTGGCCACGGACTTTCTGAGGAGCTAAATATGGAGAATCCGTTTCTACCAGCAATCTATTTAAGGGAATTAAGCTCGCCATCTCTCTTAACTTGGATGCCTGGGGGAAGGTTACATTTCCAGCTAAGGAGATATAAAAACCTAAATTAAGATATTTTGTTAGTGCTCTTTTTTCTCCAGAGAAGCAGTGAATGAGCCCTCGTCGGATTTCCCTCTTTTTGAGTATCTGGTAAGTATCTTCTTCTGCTTCTCGAGTATGAATAATAACGGGGAGATTATTTCTTTGGGCAATTCTAAGTTGATTTTCAAAGACTACTTTTTGCACCTCTTTGGGAGAGTTCATATAATGATAATCAAGACCGATTTCTCCAAGAGCACAAAATTTATCCATTTTAAAAGCTTTCCTGAAAATATCCTCTCTTTTATCGTACTTAGAAGCATCGTGAGGGTGAATTCCCGCTGCCATCCAGATAAATCCGTAATGAGCTAAATCCTGAGAGAAGATTTCCATCTCCTCAAGAGAGGAACAAATACAGATAAATTTATTAACTTTTACTTCTAATGCTCTTTTGATAACTTTAATCCGGTCTTCTTTAAATTGAGGATCAGCAAGATGGGTATGGGTATCAAACATAATCTTTTGGGTGAACACCCCTTTTATGTTCTGTAAAGCATTCCTGACATAATATCTTTCTCTAAATCTATTTTCTTTTAACTTTTGAGCGCAAAACTTTTAACACTTTTCGCGATTTTTATCGCTTCTTTAGCCTCTTCAATTAATTTTGTCCATTTTTCACCGCTACCAATATCAAATAATTTGGCCTTGTCAAGCTTAACAAATACATCTATGTTATCTACCATTTCATATTAGATAAATATAAGCAAAAAGTCAAATCCACGCTATTTGACATCTCTATTAAATTTTGATATTCTCTATGAGTAGATTTGAGAGTGATAATGAATAGAGGGATGAGGTGAGACAAAGCCGGGTAGATTTATTGCATTTATTAGAGGATATAAGAGATGGATATTCTACTCCTCTTGAGGAGACCATTATTATAGAACTGGTGGCTAATTCTCTGGATGCCCGTTCCTCACAAATTCTCTTTACAGTGAATAAATCGAGATCTATGGTTGAAGTAGTAGATAATGGAGTAGGAATGAATCCTTCAGAATTTGAGAGTTATCACGATATTGCCGCTACTACCAAAATTCGAGGAAAGGGTATAGGTTTTGCCGGTGTAGGAATAAAATTAGCTTTACTTATAGCAGAAAAAGTAGTTACGGAAACTCGCAAGAATTCATTTCATGCTTCTTCTGAATGGTTTCTTGAAAGTAGATACAATGCTCCCTGGGAGTATCTTAATTTCAAAACTCTTTCGCGGAATGGTACTAAAGTAATTATTTATCTAAAAAATAAAACTTGTTCTCTTCTTTCCCCAAAATTTATAGAAAGAGTAGTAAAGGAACGATATTCCCCTCTTTTAAATGAAGACTTCTATAAAATTTTTAAGTCTATTTACCCGGGTAAGATAGAATTTAGAGTAAATAATAAGAAGCTGAGACTAAAGAAAACCTTTCCCGGGGACGCTCATCGCTTTTTCGCATTTTTAGGCCGGAGAAGAAAACTTATAGGGGTAGGTTATATTTTGAAATCTTCTCGAGAACTTTCTGAAGAAGAAAGAGGAATGGGTATTTCCACTTACGGTAAAGTTATTAAACGGGGATGGGATTGGCTGATGCTTCATCCTAAGGAACCGGATAAAATTACCGGTTTAGTAGAAGTTCCTGAACTGGCTGAATGTTTGACTACCAATAAATCGGACTTCCGAAAAGATGCAGCTCCTCTAAGAAAATATTACAGATATCGAAAAGCAATCCAGAGAGCAATCTTAAGAGAATTAGAGAGAATGGGCGAGGCTCCTGTCTCCCAGGAGAAGATTGAAAGAAGACTGTATAGATTAAGAAGAGAGATTCAAAGAATAATTCAAGATTTATCCTTCGATTTTCCTGAATTAAGTGAGCTATTTCCGAAAACAAAAAGAGGGGAGAGAGTAGAAGGAGTTATTCCTGATTCCAGGGGTGAACTTATAGCTAAACAGGTAATGGGTGCACAGAGTATGAGCGGTAATCTTGGGGGTTCGGGAGTGGGTGAGGGAATAGAGATAGCCCCTGGAGATTCTCCACAGCTGCGTCTTGAAGTAGACAAAAATCCTAAGGAAAGAGGAAGATCTCATAAAGGAAGAATCAAAAGGTCAGGCATTCAGGTTGCTTTTGACGAGGATCCTGAAAAAAATATACCCGGATGGTTACTGGGAGATACTATTTTTATTAATAGGGCCCACCCTGCTTATATAAAAGCAAAGAAGAATAGAATAGAAGCCTATCATTGTCTGGTAACTATTGCCTGGGTTCTTTCTCAGTATATAGAAACAGAAAAATCCCCCCTGGATTTTCTTAATAAATTTTTAACCATCTGGGGAGAAGAGGGATGAGGGTAGAAAATCCTGTTCAAATTCAAATAATTAAAAAGAGTAATGAGGAGACTGTATTTAAGGCAAGTCTGCCTGTGGAGAGTGTAATTAATTCCCCGAATAATTTTGACCAGCTTCTATCTAATATTGAAAAGGAGTATACAGAAGTTATTCGAGAATGCAGAATACTCCTTAAAAAAGCTAAACTTACCAGAAGAGTTAATCCTCTGGTATATTGGAGTATTGGTGATTTAATTTTAAAATTTATCAATAACTTAAAAAATAATTCTTTCTTTCTTTCTTCACAATACGCGTTTTTTGCTAGAGACCTTGGTCTTTCTAAGACCTCTATTCGAAATATTATTCATTTTAGAAAAAGATTTCCTCGTAAAAAATTAATAGATCCTGCTATTCCCTGGACCTTTTATTTATCGGGCAAAAATAAGACTTTGAGGAGAAAGGTATGAAATATCAATATCCTGTAGAAGAGGTTACAACGAATGAAGCCTGGAGGGTTTTTCGAATTATGGCTGAATTTATAGAAGGTTTTGAAGTTTTAGGGAAAATCCCGCGTGCTGTTTCTATATTTGGTTCAACCAGAACCCCTCCCGGAGATAAGGATTACCAGAAAGCAGAGGAGACTGCCCGGAGATTGGCCCGGGAAGGATACGCTATTGTTACCGGAGGAGGACCGGGAATAATGGAAGCAGCAAATAAGGGAGCTACAATGGCAAAAGGTGTTTCAGTGGGAATAAATATTGAACTTCCTCGAGAACAGAAACCAAATAAATATATTAAGACCTATCTTAATTTTCGTTATTTTTTTGTGCGTAAAGTTATGTTTGTAAAATATGCGGTAGCTTTTGTTATTTTTCCGGGAGGTTTTGGAACCCTTGATGAATTTTTCGAACCTCTTCAACTTATCCAGACGCATAAAATTAAACCTTTCCCTCTTATCCTTGTAGGAAAAGATTACTGGAAAGGGTTGGTAGATTGGATTCGAGGAGTACTTCTCACCAGAGGGAAGATTTCTCCTGAAGATGTTAACTTGTTTTGTATATTAGAAGAACCTGAGGAAATAGTTAATTTTATTAAAGAAAAAACAAAATAGAAGGATGATTTTTTTCAGGATAGAATATCCTCTCAATATCAGTATCGAATAGAAAAAGTAGTGAATTCTCCCTGGTATTTTTCCCACTTTATTTCGACATCTTCTACGCTGGCTCCAGGAGGACCGTGATGCACCCAGGAAATCATTTTCTGGACAGCTTCTTCATCTCCTTCAAAGACTGCTTCTACTCGCCCATCCCATCTATTCTTAACCCAGCCATTTATTCTTAACTTATAGGCTTGCTCTTGGGTGCTTGCCCGAAAGAAGACTCCTTGAACCCTTCCGCTAATAAGTACATGAACTCTTACTTTTCTCATCTTTGTTTTTTCTTTCCAAATTATTTTTTTAAGAAAACGAGATTAAGATAGAAAGTCATTTTATTTCTCTCATTTTTTCAAGTTCTTCATCTTTAATGGAAGTAGCTATTAAATAATTTTTTCTTCCTTGAGGAATTTCATAATATTCTACCTTTGTTTTTTCAAAAGGGGGAGCATCGCTATAGCGAATTGTTATAGAAGCAGCTTTTTGGAGAATCTTTCTCTCTTTTTCTCCCCTGAGGAGTGTTAGAGGCCCGGGAAAATCAATTACTTGCAGGCAGATGTCTCCAGGAGTAGCTAATTCAAAAATTTTTTGATTTTCCTTTTGATTTCTTCCTACAATTACTTTTGTGTTGTTTCCTATATAAAAATGTCTTCCCAGTTTAAGAAATTCTACTTCTCTGGAGTTCAGTCTTCCCCGTTTTAAAAGGTTTTTTATTCGTTGGGAAAAGATGGGGTCGGTAAGCAAACATCCTCCAGCAGGGGTGGGAAAGTCATTAAGCCCCATTTCTTTAGCTAATTTTAGCTGGATATTCCGGCTACGTCCTTTTATATCCAGTAAATCTTCTCTTTTTACCCAGCCTTTCTTCTCTGGAAGGGTGGGAGAAAGATTCTTAGCTGTAAGAGGCCGAAGAAGATATTCCCCCCATCCAGATTTTTCACTTATTATATTCAGTGCCCAGCGATTTTGAGACATAGGTCTTTCTCCCAGTACTTCTCCAGAAATAAGAAAAGAGGCTCCTATTTTTTTCATCAACAATCCCGCTTCTTTTACCATAAGAATATGACAATCAATACAGGGATTAGCTCCTTTTCCAAAACCATAAAGAGGGAATTTAAGGATAGTAAGAAGTTTCTCGGTAATATCTGTAATATGAAGATATATATTCAAATTTCGAGCAATCGTCTTAACTTTTTCCATATTGAAGTTAAGAAAAGAAGAGACCAGATATATCCCTTCTACTCTGATTCCCTGTTTTTGAATAAGTTTAGTGGCTAAGATACTATCCAGCCCTCCGGAAAATAAACTTAAGGCCTTCATTTCACTCTTTTTAAATATTTTCAATTGACTCTACTTTTATTACCTTTTTTACTCCTTCCTTATCTTTAACTACAATAGTTCCCTTAAGCAGATTTTGTTCTATCACTTTTAATTTTTTTCCTTTATATTCAATCCTCTTTCCTAATTTTGGAAAATTTTTTCTCAATTCAAGATAGGTGGGGTATTCAAAATTTAAACAACACCGAAGTTTACCACATATTCCTGATATTTTAGAAGAAACTAAAGAAAGTCCCTGGATTCGGGCCGTTTCCAAACTTACTGGATTTAACCTTCCTTTTTTCTTTAAGAAAAGAGCACAACACACCTCCCGACCACAAATCCCGCATCCTCCAAGGATTTGAGGTTCATCTCTTGCTCCAATTTGCCGCATCTGGATACGTAATTTTAAAAGTTCGGCTAAATTCTTTACCAGGATTCTGAAATCTATTCTTTTCTTAGCTGTATAATAAAAGGTGAGTTTTTTATTCTCTGAGGAATAACTGGTAGCTACTAATTTCATGGGAAGTTTGTAAAAAGAGATTCTTTTTAAGGCAATATGGTAAGCCTTTTCTTCTATCTCTTTAACTTCCGGAGTTAAATTTTTTTCCTTTAAAAATGTGTTTTTAGCAAACATTTTTTACTCCTTTATCTAAACTCTTTTGCATTATTTGAAAAGTAAGTTTAGCTACTTTTTCTGATGTTTTTAAGTTGTTAAATTTTTCGCTAATTTTTCCCAATTCTTTCCTCATTTCTGAAATTTTTTCTTTATTGGTCAGAAGAGTGTTTGCCAGTGAGGCAATCTTCTTTGGTTTGGCTCGATATTGAATAAATTCTTCCACTATTTTCTTACCAGCAACCAGATTTACCAAACCTATCCATGGGACCTTAATTAAAATTTTAGCTAAGAGATAGGTAAAAAAATTTACTTTATAAATAATAATCATAGGGGTTTGAAAGTAAGCTGCTTCCAGGGTAGCTGTTCCGGAAGCAATCAGGAGAAGGTCGGCTGATTTGATGATTTCAAGAGAGGACCCGGAAAGGATCTTTACAGGGACAGAGACTCTGGAGGTTAATGCTTCTATTGTTTTTTTCTTTACTCCTTTCGCGTGAGCTAACAAAAAATCTACTTTCTTCTCTTTTCTTATTAGTTTTGCACTTTTTAGCATAATAGGAAGAATTTTCTTTACTTCGTTTTCTCTACTTCCCGGGAAAAGACCAATTATTGGTCTTTTTCTTATCCCCTTTTTTTTCTCTCTCTTTAATAATTCAAAAAGAGGATGTCCTACATACTCTGTTCTTACTCCTTCCTTTTCATAGATTTCCTTTTCAAAGGGGAAGATTACTGCTACCAGATTCATTAAACGAGCTATTTTTTTTACTCTATTTCTTCCCCAGGCCCATACTTGAGGAGGGATATAATAAAGAATAGGAATATTCTCTTTTTTAATAAATTTTGCCAGTCTTAAATTAAATCCGGGAAAGTCAAGAAGAATTACTATGTCAGGTTTATTTATTTTAATGAATTCTCTTAATCTCTGGAAAGCTTCTTTTAAGACTTTCCACTTTCCCAGCACTTCTACAAAACCTACTACTGAGAGAGGAGTGGAATCGACTACTAATTTTACGCCTGCTTCTTTCATTCTCTCTCCTCCCATTCCTGAAATTACAAGAGAAGGAGAAATTTTTCGGCAAGCTTTAGCCAGGGAAGCTGCATAGGGATCTGCAGAAACATCCCCGGTAACTATTAGAATGTGTCTTTGTTCATTTTTTGCAAGGGTATTGCTCATTATTTAAGGTTAACTTTTTGTCTGAGAACCACTTTTCTTAATTTGTAGTTCAGTAAAATCGGCAATAGAGAGGAAAAGGTCCCCAATTTTTTTCATAAGGGAAAGACGATTTATTCTTAGTTCTTTATTTTCACTCATCACCAGAACTTTATCGAAAAAGGAATGGATTGATTCCTTAAGCATAGACAGTTTCCTGTAAGCTTCTATATATTTTTGTTCACCGAGAGATTCTTCTACTTCTTTTTTTATTTCCTTTAATAGATGATAAAGTTCTCTTTCTTCCTTATCTTTAAGAAGATTTTCCTTTATCTCTTCGGGTATCTTTATTTGCCACTCATCAGCTTGTTTTAGTATGTTTAATACCCGCACTATGGCGATTACTTCTTCTTTTGCTTTCTCCTGAGAGAGAACTTTATGAAGAGATTCGCCTCTTTTAATTAAATCTACAGGATCATCAAAACTTACTTTCATTAAAGCTTTAATCTCATCAGCTTTTATTCCTTTATTCTTTAGTATTCCCCTCATTCTCATTTTGAAGAGCTCTCTAACTCCTGAGATTATTTCCTCTTTTTCTTCTTTCTTTCCATAAAGATTAAGAGCTTCTTCAATAAGCCGGGATAAAGATGCTCTCCATTCTCTTTGGAGTAATATTTCTATTATTCCGTGGGCTTCTCGACGTATACCCCAGGGGTCTTCTGAACCGGAGGGGATTAAACCTGCCCAGAAAGAACCGACCAGTGTATCCAGTTTATCAGCTAAGGCCAGAATAGAACCCTCTATACTTTCAGGGAGTCTATCTCCGTGAAAACGGGGCATTCTATGTTCAAAAATAGCCTGAGCTACTCTCTCATCTTCTCCAAAGATGAGAGCGTATTCTTTTCCCATTATTCCTTCAAGAGAAGGAAATTCTTTGACCACCTGAGTAAGAAGGTCTGCTTTACAAAGATAGGCTGCTCTTTTTACTCTTTCTTTAACTTCTTCTTTATTAAAAAAACAGGATAATTTCTCTACCAATTTTACCAATCTCATAGTTTTATCATAATAATTACCTAATCTTTTTTGAACCATCATCCCTTTAAGAAGAGGAACTCTCTCTTTTAAGGAGATTTTTTTATCTTCCTCAAAGAAATATTTAGCGTCAGTGAGACGAGCGTTAAGAACTCTCTCATTTCCTTTAATCACCTCTTCTATGTATTCTTCGGTTCCTTCTCTAACTCCTATAAAATAAGGGAGAATTTCGTTATTATTCACCATTGAAAAATACTTTTGATAGTCTCTCAGGCAAGCTCTCAGAATAGGTGAAGGAAGATGAAGAAAGCGGGGATTAAATTTTCCCAGGAAAAGGGTAGGATATTCTACTAAGTAGACCATTTCTTCCAACAATTCTTTATCTTCTAAAACTTTTACCCGGGGCCATTTCCTTTTTAAAGAAGAAATTATTTTTTCTTTTTGAGAGAGAATTATCTTTCTTCTTTCTTCAGGATCGATAATAACTCTTTTCTTTTTTAGAAGAGAAGGGTATTTATGAACACTTTCTACGGCAAAAGTAGATGGTGAGAGATAGCGGTGTCCCCTGGTCTTCTTTCCGGAAGTTACCCCCGCTAATTTAAAAGGTAAAAGTTCTTCTCCAAAAAGGGCTAAAATATAGCGAATAGGTCGTCCAAAATAAAAATTTCCTTCTTCCCATCGCATAGACTTAGGAAAATTGAGAGAATGAATGAGCTGGTAAAATATATGAGGAAGAAGGGTTTTTGTTTCTTTGCCTCTCTTTTTTCTTTTTATATAAATATATTCTCCTTTTTCTGTCCTTTCTATTCCTATTTCTTCTTTTTTTATTCCCTTGGCTTTTAAAAATTTTTTTCCTGCTTCGGTGATCTTTCCTTTCTCGTCTAAAACCATCTTACGAGGGGGACCCATTATCTTCTCTATTCTATCTTTTTGTTGAGAAGCTAACCCTTCTATAAGGAGAATAAGTCGACGGGAGCTACCCCAGGTAATTATCTTTTCATAATCTATACGCAGAGTAGTTAAGATTTCTTTCCCTTTTTCTTTGATTTCATCCAAAGCCCTCTCTACGGCGTGAGGAGGAAGTTCTTCAACTCCTATCTCTAAAAGTGCTTGGTTAAAAGATTCCATTTTTTGTTTCCTTTTTTATTAAGTTTTTCCCTTCTTGTAAACCACTTTGCTAACTTTAGTTAACCTGGGTTGACCGGGAAGTAATTGATTTTTCACTATATTCTAAATAAAGCCGAGCACACTCCTTGGCTAAACGGCGTACCCTTTTAATAAATCTCTCTCTCTCGGTAATTCCCAGAATACCTCGAGCTTCCAGGAGATTAAAAGTATGAGAACATTTGAGTACATAATCATAAGCTGGTAAAAAGAGTCCTTTCTCTAAGAGTCTCTCTGCCTCTCTTTCGTAAATATGAAAGAGTTGAAGTTCAACTGAAGGTTCTATCTCTTGAAAATTATATCGGGAAAATTGGACTTCCCCTTCGTAGTGAAGGTCTTTATACTTAATTCGGGAAGACCAGTCGAGTTTATAAACACTATCCACCTTTTGAATGCACATAGCAATTCTTTCTAATCCATAGGTAAGTTCTACAGGAATGAGTTTTAGGTCATATCCCCCCACTTGCTGAAAATAAGTAAATTGGGTAATTTCCATTCCGTCTAATCTTACTTCCCATCCTAATCCCCAGGCTCCCAAAGTGGGGGATTCCCAGTCATCTTCAATAAATTTGAGATCATGATGAAGAAGTTCGATGCCCAGTTTTTCAAGACTTCTTAAATAAATTTCCTGGATATTTGGGGGAGCGGGTTTAATAATTACCTGATATTGATAGTGGAGTCTCATCCGGTAAGGATTTTGTCCATAACGCCCATCGGTAGGGCGCCGTGAAGGTTCCACATAAGAGGCTTTCCACGGATACGGGTCTAATACTTTTAAAAAAGTAGCGGGGTTAAAAGTTCCTGCTCCTTTTTCTACATCATAAGGATGTAGAATAATACATCCTTGTTCCTTCCAGTAATTCTGGAGGGTAAGAATAATCTCTTGAAAATTCATTTTTTCTCCTGATTTCATCTGGTTCTCTCGCTACTAACCTTGGAGGTTAAGTAATATGTTGGAGATAAATCCTAACGCTACTGTAAGCCGCCACTTCTTTCACAAGCTTTACAAGTTACTACTTAGGCTCATCTATTTTTCTCACTAAGATGGGCACTAAAAACTAAGAATTCCTGCTCCTTCTACGGGAATACAGATATCTATTGCCGGTTTAAGATTTCGGGGATGATAATATTCCCGGGTTATTTGATTTATAATCTCTTCTGCTTTATCTTTTTTTGCTAATATTAAAACACATCCTCCCAATCCCCCTCCGGTTAACCCTGCTCCTAATACTCCCTTTATTCTCCGGGCAGTATCCACAATGAAGTCTAATTCTTCGCAGCTACAACCATATCCTCCAGGTTGACGATATAGACGAGCTTGCATTAACCTTTCAGGATCTTTACTTCTTGCATCTTCTATTAATTTGTTTAGTTTTTCATCATCAACCGAATTATCCCAGGCTCTCTTTTTTCCTTCCTCATTATAAGAAACTACTCTATCCCCGTTGTGGGAGATATACATAAGCTCTCCAAATTTTTCCATTTCACCATTTTCCAAAAATTTTACACAAATTTTAGCTCTCTCGCATTCTGCCAGTCCAAATAAACACACTGCTCTTACCTTATATCCTCTCTCAGGTTCTTTATGAGTTTTAAATAATTCCTTTAATTCATTCTCATGCTCAGGAAGTTCTCTTAATAGCTCCTTCCTTGTAATTTTCTCAGGAAGACTCTTTAAAATCTTGTAAATAAAATCTTCTCCTTTTTTTAGATAATCACAATTTATATCTCGGAGGTATCTTATTCTTTTAAGAAAAGGAAAATTTTTTTTAATAAACATTAAGGCAATTTCATAAGTAGCTACTCTTTCATTAAAAATGCTCTTAGCTCCTACTGATTTACTTGCTTCAACCAGGGAATTGCAGGAGATAACGCAAAATTCAGAAGGAAAAGGAATAAAATTTATTTCAAAGGGGAAAAATCTTAAATGAGAGATATAATTTCTTTTTCCATAAACCATAGCTGCGTGGTCCCCCCAACCTCCTCGCGTCCCCACATACCACTCTCCTTCTCCACAGAGTCTTACCAGTTCTTCCCGGGAAATCACTAATTTGTTTAAGTTAAGAACAGCCAGAGCAGTGGCTACTACCATTGCCGAGGAGGAGCTCAAACCCGCAGAAGGAGGAATGTTTCCATTAAAAATAAGATTCATTCCTTTCAAATTTATCTTTGGGAATCTATTTTGCAAGGCAAAAATGGCTGCGCGCACATAATTACTCCAATCTCCCGGAACAATTTTTGTTTCCTTAATAAACTTTATCCAATCACCTCTTTTCTCAGGAGGAATTTCCTCCTGGATATTAAACTCTCGAGCAGGATATTTTTTATCCACATTGCGTATTATTACCCGATTATCATCTCTTTTTTCTGCTACGGTAATAATCTCTTTTCCGATAGAAAGATAATTAGTATAGCCTCCTCGATGCTCTATATGTACTCCCATGAGGTTAATCCTGGCAGGAGTGCGGATAAGGATAACTTTCCCTTCTCCAAAAGTCTTCTTAAAATAAGAGAGAGTATTTAAATAAGCGTTTTTTCTCTCTCTTATTAAATCCAAATCTTCCCCGTAAATATTCCTTAGCTGATTTTCCATCTCATCTGAGTTTTTTATAGAATTTATAAGAAGGTTTACATTCATACTTTGAGTTCTTAAAGAATCTTCTAAATCCATATTTCTCTCCTGTTCTTAATTTTATGGAAGGAAGGGGATTTGTCAAGGAAATAGGGGAACTGTGAATTAAGGCTTCGAGGTTTATCCTCGAGAAAGCCCGGGGTTTATTCCTGGTAAAAGAATGTTCTCAGAAAATTTTGACAGGGTAAATAGTTGGATGTATAATATCTCCCAAAATTTAGGTAAGTATTGTTAAAAGGCTATGAGTAGTCTCAGAGTTCATCTCCGTCTATCCCCAATAAAGAAATAAGAGGGTGGTGGTTGTAAGGCGGAGCAGAGGTAATCTCAATGCAAAAAAGAGAAAAATTTTTGAGAATGTTCTCACCGCATCAAAAGTTTTTTGGTAGCCGCA